>JBKKDI010000352.1:0-12542 GCA_046708645.1 Aestuariivirga sp. | reverse complement strand
GGGGCGGCGCCGAAGAGTTTCTTTACAATATCGCGGCGGGTGGCTTCATCGGCCGTTGCCGTGAATGCGCCGATGGGAACGCCGGGGAATGTCTCCCGCAAATTGCACAACGCGTCATATTCCGGGCGGAACGAGGCTCCCCATTGGGAGATGCAGTGGGCCTCATCGATGGCGATCAGCGTGACATCGAGCTTTTGCAAGGCGGCGATCATGCGCTCAGTCATCAGCCGCTCGGGGGCGAGGTAGAGAATGCGCACCGCTCCTTCCGCCACTCGCCGCCAGATTGCGATATTGTCGTCACGCGAGGCGGAGGAATTTATCGTTTCGGCGGCAACGCCCGCGAGTTTCAACGCCGCCACCTGATCCTGCATCAGGGCAACCAGGGGCGACACGACGATGGCGAGCCCGCCCTTGACCAGGGCCGGCACCTGATAGCAGAGCGACTTGCCGGAGCCCGTGGGCATGACCGCCAGCACATTGCGGCCCGCTAGCAGGCTGTCGACGATGGCTTCCTGGCCGGGACGGAAGCTTTCGTAGCCGAACGTGGCGCGCAGCACCTCATGCTTGAGGGTCATCGGGCCGTGTGCGTCACTTCCCTGTGGGTAATTTCGTGCTACTGACACCATATGACGGCCCGCACCCGCAAGGTTCGACTCCTTGCTCATGTTCACGTTTTGATCTAGTCATATTCCATGGTCGAACACAAGAAAATCATTTCCATCCAGGGCGCGCGCGAGCACAACCTGAAGAACATCTCCGTGGAGTTGCCGCGCGATAAGCTGATCGTGTTCACCGGCGTTTCTGGCTCGGGCAAATCCTCGCTGGCCTTCGACACGATCTATGCGGAGGGGCAGCGGCGCTATGTCGAATCGCTCTCGGCCTATGCGCGGCAATTCCTTGAGATGATGCAGAAGCCGGACGTGGACCAGATCGACGGGTTGTCGCCAGCCATCTCCATCGAGCAGAAGACGACGAGCCGCAATCCGCGTTCAACGGTCGGCACCGTCACGGAAATCTACGACTATATGCGGTTGCTGTTTGCCCGCATCGGCATCGCCTATTCGCCCGCCACGGGTCTCCCTATTGAGAGCCAGACCGTCACCCAGATGGTGGACCGCACGCTGGAGCTGCCCGAGGGCACGCGGCTTTATTTGCTGGCGCCGATCGTGCGGGGGCGGAAGGGCGAATACCGCAAGGAATTGGCCGACCTGCAGAAGAAAGGGTTTCAGCGCGTCAAGGTGGACGGCGTGTTCTATGAAATCGGCGCGGTTCCGGCGCTGGACAAGAAATTCAAGCACGACATCGATGTACTGGTGGACCGGCTGGCGGTGCGCGCCGATCTTGGCACGAGGCTCGCCGATAGTTTCGAGACCGCGTTAAAACTCGCCGATGGACTGGCAGTGGCGGAATTTACCGACAAGCCGCTGCCGGCATCGGCTACCTCGGCAGCCGGCGCCAACAAATCGAAGAACGACACCCATGAGCGCATGCTTTTTTCAACGCGCTTTGCCTGTCCGGTTTCGGGCTTCACCATCGACGAGATCGAGCCCCGGCTGTTCTCCTTCAACAACCCCTTCGGCGCTTGCCCGACATGCGATGGGTTGGGCACGGAACTGAAATTCGAACCCGATCTGGTGGTGCCCGACGACAGCCTCAGCTTGCGCGATGGCGCCATCCTGCCGTGGGCCAAGACCGGCAATACCTCGCCCTATTACACCCAGACGCTTCAGGCGCTGGCCAAGCATTATAAATTCTCGATAACGGCGCCTTGGCGGGATTTGCCGAAGAAGGCGCGCGAGGCCATTCTGTTCGGCACGGGCGAGGAGGAAATCTCCATCACCTATGACGATGGGATCCGCTCCTACAAAACCCGAAAACCTTTCGAGGGCGTCATCGGCAATATCGAGCGGCGCTGGCGCGAAACCGATTCGCAATGGATGCGCGAGGAACTGTCGCGCTACCAGTCGGATCATCCGTGCGAGGCCTGCGGCGGCTATCGCCTGAAGCCCCAGGCGCTAGCCGTCAAGATCGACCGCAAGCACATCGGCCAAGTCTCGGAGCTGTCGATCCGCGAGGCGAATAGCTGGTACAGCGAGCTTTCGGCAAAGCTGAAACCCAAGGAAAAGGAGATTGCCGCTCGTATTTTGAAGGAGATACGCGAGCGGTTGAAATTTCTTGCCGATGTGGGGTTGGATTATCTTAATCTTTCGCGCACCTCGGGGACATTGTCGGGTGGCGAAAGCCAGCGCATTCGGCTCGCTTCGCAGATCGGTTCGGGGCTGACAGGCGTGCTCTATGTGCTGGACGAGCCCTCCATCGGCCTGCACCAGCGCGACAATGCGCGGCTGCTCGAAACGCTGGTGCATCTCCGCGATCTCGGCAACACGGTGATTGTCGTTGAACATGACGAAGAGGCGATCCGGCAGGCGGACTTCGTGGTCGATATCGGCCCGGGGGCCGGAGTCCACGGCGGCCAGATCATCGCGCAAGGCACGCCCTCCGAGATCATGGCCAATCCCCATTCGCTGACGGGGCAATATCTCACCGGCTTCCAGCAGGTGCCCCTGCCCCAGTTCCGGCGCAAGTGGGACAAGGGCCGCTCGATCCGCATCAAAGGTGCGCGCGCCAACAATCTCAAGAACATTTCGGCGGAAATTCCGCTGGCGGTGTTCACCTGCGTCACCGGCGTTTCCGGCGGCGGCAAATCCACGCTGCTGATCGACACGGTCTATCGCGCAGCGGCGCGCAAGCTGATGGGCTCGCGCGAGCAGCCGTTGGAACATGATCGGATCGAAGGGCTTGAGATGCTCGACAAGATCATCGACATCGATCAATCGCCCATCGGCCGGACTCCCCGCTCCAACCCCGCGACCTATACCGGCGCATTTACGCCGATCCGCGACTGGTTTGCCGGCCTGCCTGAGGCCAAGGCGCGGGGCTATGGGCCGGGGCGCTTTTCCTTCAATGTGAAAGGCGGGCGCTGCGAGGTCTGCCAGGGTGATGGGGTCATCAAGATTGAGATGCACTTCCTGCCGGATGTGTATGTGACATGCGATGAATGCCACGGCAAACGCTACAATCGCGAAACGCTGGAGATCAAATTCAAGGACAAGTCCATCGCCGATGTGCTCGACATGACGGTGGCGGAGGCGGCGGAGTTTTTCCGCGCCGTGCCGAGCGTGCGCGAGAAGATGACGACGCTGCAACGCGTGGGGTTGGGTTACATCCATGTGGGCCAGCAGGCGACAACGCTATCGGGCGGCGAAGCACAGCGCGTAAAACTTGCCAAGGAACTTTCGAGGCGCGCCACGGGGCGGACCTTGTATTTGCTTGACGAGCCGACCACGGGACTGCACTTCCATGACGTGCGGAAACTCCTCGAAGTGCTGCACGAGCTGGTCGACCAGGGCAACACGGTTGTGGTGATCGAACACAATCTCGAAGTCATCAAGACCGCCGACTGGATCATCGACCTAGGGCCGGAAGGCGGCGACAGCGGCGGCGAGATCGTGACGGCCGGCACGCCGGAGGATGTGGCGCGCGAGAAGCGGAGCTATACCGGGCAGTATCTCAAGGACGTGCTGCGGCGAGGAAAGAAGGAAGCGGCGGAGTAGGATGGGTTGGGCCGGAATAGACCAAAGACGCCAACCACGATAAAAAATGCGGAGACGATGCCTCTTGCCGCTCTCAATCGAGAAATCCCTTGGCGTATAAGAACACCAAAAAATACCGCGCAAACATGCTTTCTCGCAGTTGCTTTGGCTTGAAGCAGTGAGGAAAGTAGTACACGGCATTCCAGCTATAAAGCGGAAATTTACTCAACGAGGATCATCCGAGGATGATCCTCAGTTGGCGGTTATAGGCGCGGGAGACCGATCGGTGAGACTAACTTCTCATCACACCCAGGTTCGATCGGGCATATTTCGGTGTGACGATGGCCATGTCGAACACGGCCATGATGAGGGAAGCAGAAGGCAATTTGGCTATCGTCAATTGTTGCGCCGGCATGAGGCTAAATTGTATATAATGTGGTTGCGATTCACCCCAACCAAGGACTGTCCCATGAACACCGGTATTATCCCAACCTCCTGGTCCGGCCCGCTCCATTCGATCCTGCGCATCATGACGGGACTTCTGTTTCTCGCTCACGGCACCACGAAATTTCTGGGCTTTCCGGTTACCCAGATGACTCCGGCCCCCGGCGCTATGGACACGATGACCATCGTTACTGGCACTCTCGAGCTCGCCGGGGGCATACTTATCGTCCTCGGCCTCTTCACGCGCATTACAGCGTTCGTCCTTTCGGGCTTCATGGCGGTGGCCTATTTCATGGCCCATGCTCCGCAAGACTTTTATCCAATCAACAATGGCGGTGAACTCGCCATCATGTTCTGCTTCGTGTTCCTTTATTTTGCGGCAGCCGGCGCCGGTCCCTGGAGTATCGACGCCAAACGCCCGTGAGGACGCCGCTTGCCATCATCACCGGTGGCTCACGGGGGCTCGGGCTTGAAACCGCGCGGCAATTGGGCGGGCTCGGCTACAGGTTAGTGATCGCTGCCAGGGACAAGAAGCGACTCGCAACTGCTGCGTCATCGCTGAAGGAACATGGCTATGACGTGCGCCCAAGGGTCGTGGACATGGCCTCCGCGCGCTCCATCGCGGCTTTCGGCAAGTGGGCGGCAGCGCTTGGACCCGTCGATGTGTTGGTGAACGCCGCCGGCATCCTGCCGGAAACCAGTGGCGCCTATTCGGGCAAAGGGGCCACGGTCCTCGGGGCGGGTGATAAGGAGGTTGTGGAAACGATCACCGTCAACACCATCGGCCCATGGCGGCTTGTCAAGGTCATAGCACCGTTGCTCGCGCAGAATGCGCGGGTGGTCAATGTCTCGTCGGGCATGGGCGCATTCTCGGAAATGGGCTCGGGTTATTTTGGCTACCGTGCGTCCAAGGCGGCGCTCAACGCGCTCACCCGCACATTGGCACAGGAGCTCACATCGCGCGGCATCATGGTCAACTCCGTTTGCCCCGGCTGGGTCAAGACCGATATGGGCGGCCCCAACGCCTCGCGCAGCGTCGAGCAAGGTGCCTCCGGCATCGTGTGGGCCGCAACGCTTTCACCTGGCGGGCCCAGCGGCGGCTTCTTCCGCGACGGCCAGCCGATCGGGTGGTGACTTGACGATGTACAGCTATCCTGTACAATCAGGCCATGAACACGTTAACCTACTCCCGCCTGCGCGCGAATTTGAAATCGGCACTCGACAAGGTGTGCGAGGATCACGAACCCGTCGTCGTTGAACGGCAAAAGGGCGGCGACGTCGTGTTGCTGTCCCGTGATGATTATGAATCGCTTCAGGAAACCGCATACCTACTCCGCTCTCCTGCCAATGCGCGGCGGCTGCTGGATGCCATGAAACGCACGTCCCGAGCCCGCAAGCCCTTCAAGTCAGTCAAGGCGCTGCGGGTTGAAGCTGGTCTTTGATCCCAACGCGCTTGAAGACCTGCGGCACTGGATCGCTACCGACCGCCGCAAGGCTCTTAAGATCATAGATCTGCTCGAGAACATCCTCGCTTCTCCCTTTGAGGGATTGGGAAAACCGGAACCTTTGAAGTTTGAACTTGCAGGCAGCTGGTCGCGGCGTATCGATCAGGAACACCGGCTGATCTATAAAGTGGAACGCGGCACAATTGTCGTGCTTGCCTGCCTATACCACTACGGCTGACGCCTACTCCTGCCGCTCCTTCCGCAGCTTGGCCCAGTAGTCGAGGCGTTTCTTCACTTCGCGCTCGAAGCCGCGGTCGGGCGGATCGTAGTAACGTTCGCGGGGGATGCCATCGGGGAAATAGTTCTGGCCTGAAAAAGCATCAGGCCGGTCGTGATCGTATTGGTAGCCAGAGCCGTATTCCTGCTGCTTCATCAACTTGGTCGGCGCGTTGAGGATGATTTTGGGCGGGGACAGCGAGCCCGTCTCCCTGGCCCGTTGCGTTGCGGCTCCAAAAGCTTTGTAAAGCGCGTTCGATTTGGGGGCTGTGGCGATGTAAACGGTGGCCTGCGCCAAGGCGAGTTCGCCCTCGGGGCTGCCCAGAAAATCGAAGGCGTCCTTGGCGGCGAGTGCTTGCGCCACGGCCTGTGGATCGGCCAGGCCGACATCTTCGATTGCCATGCGCACCAGGCGGCGTGTCAGGTACAAAGGGTCTTCGCCAGCCACCAGCATGCGCGCCAGATAGTAAAGTGCGGCGTCCGGGTCCGATCCGCGCACGGATTTATGCAGTGCCGAGATCAGGTTGTAGTGGCCGTCGGCGGCCTTGTCGTAAAGCGGCATGCGTTTCTGCACGGTCTTGGCCAAGGTTTCCGGCGTCAGCGGTTCGGCGCCTTCGGGAATCGCCGAGAAGATTTCTTCCCCGAGGTTGAGGATATAGCGTCCGTCGCCGTCGGCCATGGCGATCAGGGCCTCGCGCGCCGCGGCATCCACCGGCAGCGCACGTTTCTCGAACATTTCGGCGCGTCCGATCAATGCGCTCATCGCCGTCGCATCAAGCCGCTTCAGCACCAGCACCTGACAGCGCGACAGGAGCGCGCCATTCAGTTCAAATGACGGATTTTCAGTGGTGGCGCCGATTAGGATGATGGTGCCGTCTTCCACATAGGGCAGGAAAGAATCCTGCTGCGACTTGTTGAAGCGATGGATTTCATCGACGAACAGCAGGGTGCCGCGGCCTTGCTCCCGCCTTATGCGGGCTTGCTCAAAGGACTTCTTCAGGTCGGCGACGCCGGAGAAAACCGCCGACATCTGCTCGAACACCAATCCAGTCTCGCCCGCCAGCAGCCGCGCGATGGTGGTTTTGCCGGTGCCCGGCGGCCCCCACAAGATAATCGAAGGAATGCGGCCCGCGGCCAGCATGCGGGTCAGCACGCCATCGAGCCCCACCAGATGATCTTGCCCGACAACAGCGGCGAGCTTTTGCGGCCGCAGCCGGTCAGCCAGTGGCCGTGGCGCGTCCTTGTCCAGCCCCGCGACCTGGAAAAGATTGGCCATCAGCCGCCGACGGCGAGTTTCAGAACGCGGCCACCCCGATCCACCGCGATCCGCCAGTAGCCCTCATCATTGCCCAAGGCCTCTTGCAATACCGACACGTTGGCGATGGCCGTGCCGTTGACTTCGAGGATAACATCGCCCTTGCGCAAAAAGCGTTGCGCCGGCCCGCCCCGGATGGCGGCCACGGCCACGCCCGTAGCATCGGCCTTCAGACCCAGCTCGTCGGCGAGGGCTGGCGACAGATTGGCGGCCACCATGCCCGCCAGCGGATTTTTGCCTTCGATCAGTGTTTCCTCGCGCGCCGTCGTCTCGGGGGCAGCGGTCAGCGTGATGCTGATTTCGATACGCTTGCCGCCGCGTTGATATTCGACAATCTGCACCGAGCCGATGGGCGACGTCGCAGCCCGATAGCCAAGCTCGCGGGCGTTCTCGACCGGCCTGCCCTCGAAGGCCAGAACCACGTCGCCGCGTTTCAATCCCGCCTTGGCCAGCGGACTATCGGGGTGCAAGCTCACCACCAGCGCGCCCTCCGGCCGGGCAAAGCCCAGGCTATCGGCAATTTCCGGCGTAACGTCCTGGAGTTCGACACCCAGCCACGGGCGTTTCACCGCCTTGCCGGTCTCGGCCGACTGAACCACGGTTTTCACCATGTTCACCGGGATCGCAAAGCCGATGCCGATGGAGCCGCCGGAGCGCGAGAAGATCGCGGTGTTGATGCCGACGAGTTCGCCCGCCATGTTGACCAAAGCGCCACCGGAGTTGCCGGGATTGATCGCAGCGTCGGTCTGGATGAAGAACTGGTAATCCGAAATGCCGACTTGAGTGCGGGCCAAGGCCGAGACGATGCCGTTGGTCACGGTCTGACCAACGCCAAAGGGATTGCCGATAGCGAGAACCAAATCCCCCACCTCCAGTGAATCTGAATCGCCCAGCGGCAAGGCCGGAAGTTCCTCGTCCGGCGCCTCGATCTTGAGCACGGCGAGGTCGGTGCGCTCGTCGGTGAGGAGGAGTTTTGCTTCAAATTCGCGCTTGTCGGCCAGCACGACGCGGATGTCGGTGCCACCCCTGACGACGTGGTTGTTGGTGACGATGAGTCCGCTGGGATCGACAATGACGCCGGAGCCCAGTGAATTCTGAGCTCGCTCGCGGGGTCTGCCGAAGGTGCCGTCATCGCCGAAGAAACGGCGGAAGAATGGATCGGCGAGCAGGCCCTGGTCGCGTTGCGCCACAACGCGCTTGGCATAGACGTTGACGACCGCGGGCGCGGTGGTCTTCACCACCGGCGCGAAGGAAAGCTGGATCGTGGCGGCGGAGTTGGGAACCACTGTCTCCGCAGGCACGGCGGCGGTTTGCGACAGAAGCAAAAATACCGCCAGAAGTCCGCTCAAAATGTGCATCGAGGCCTCACGTGAATCAGCGGTGTAAACTGCGGTTAAGCTTTGGCGATAAGATGGCCGGTCAGTTTGTCATATTTCAGCATACTGCCATATGTTATCCAACAGTATTGAGTCCCTTTTGACACCCGTTTCGGAGGATTTCATGACCCCATCCCCGGCCTTTCGCGCCGCTCCTGATACAGCACCGCAACGGTTCGAAAGCGCTCTCGACACCTCACGTAGCCTTACGCCGGAAGAAGCGGTGTTCTGCTTCAGCGCCAGTCAACTGCGGAGCCGCGCCGAGGAATTCAAAGCGGGCTTTCCCGGCACGGTGAGCTTCGCGGTGAAATCCAACTCATCACGCCCAGTGCTGGCAACGCTTGCGGAGGCGGGCCTCAAACACTGGGACGTAGCATCGGTTCATGAAATGGCGGCGGTGCGCGATATCTCGCCGGATGCCATCTTTCACTACCACAACCCGGTGAAATCGCGCCGCGAAATCGCGGATGCCTATAAGATCTATGGCTGCCGTCGTTTCGCCGTGGACGCGCGCGAGGAGCTGGCAAAAATCGGTGATATAGCGGATGGCGACCGGGCTATTGAAATTGCCGTCCGCCTGGTGCTGCCTCGCGAGCGCACCTCCTCCGCCCATGATTTCTCAACTAAGTTTGGAGCCCCCGACCATATCTGCGTTGAGTTACTGAAAGACACCGTAGCGCGCGGGTTCAAGCCGATGCTGACGTTTCATCCGGGCTCGCAAGCCCGCGACCCCAAGACCTATGCCCGCCATATCGAGGCAGCGGCCCGCATCGCCAAAACCGCGGGCATCGAAATCGCCAAACTCAATGTGGGTGGCGGATTTCCGGCCAACTATTTGTTGAGCAAGGCGGGTCCGCTGGCATCCTTTTTTACGACGATTGCCAAGGCGGCGACGCGGGCTTTCGGCAAGGGTTCCGAGCCGCTGCTGGAATGCGAGCCGGGCCGCGGCCTCGTGGCCGAGTGCATGTCGCTGCTGACGCGGGTAAAGCTCGTGTGCAGCGACGGCGACGACATTTTCATCAACGACGGCGTCTATGGCGGCTTGATGGAATACATGCAGGTCAACGAATTGCAGCCGCCCTACCGGGTGATCCGCGATGGACAACTCGTTACGGGCGAGACGAAGCCGTGGAAAGTTTTTGGGCCCACCTGCGACCCCTTCGACGTCCTGCCCCACCGGCTCGACCTTCCCATGGAACTGCGTGAGGATGACTACATCGAATTCGGAACGCTAGGGGCCTACGGAATTGCGACATCCACGCGATTCAACGGTTATGGCAGCCACGATATCGTCGAGGTGGAGAAGGTGCTGACGGTCTGACGCTTCGAGGCCCATGGCGTTGCCGTGAGCACCTCGGCCTGAGGGAATATGTGAGTCCTCACCCTGGAGACCTGAGGTGCGAGCGGAGCAAGCCTCGAAGGGTCGCTAACCCCCAATTGCCTGTTTCAAATCGCCAATGAGATCACCCACATCCTCAAGGCCCACTGACAGGCGCAGGGCGCCGTCGCCAATGCCCATCAGGGCGCGGGCTTCGGGGCCGATGTTGCGATGGGTGGTTGTGGCCGGGTGAGTAATTAGCGATTTGGTGTCGCCCAAATTGTTGGAAATGTCGATGATGGCGAGGTTGCGCAGCACGTCGAAGGCCTTGGTCTTGCCGCCCGTCACGTCGAATGCCACCAGGGTGCCACCGAGTTTCATCTGCTTGCGCGCCAGTTTTACCTGGGCGTGGCTGTCGTGATGGGGATAGTACACACGCTGCACGCCGGGCAATGATACAAGAGCTTCGGCGACGGCGGCGGCGGCGTGGCATTGGGCTTCAACTCGCAGCTTCAGAGTTTCCATGCCCTTCAGCAAGACCCAGGCATTGAACGGCGAGATGGTGGGGCCGGTATGCCGCAGGAACGGCTTCAGCAAGTCCTCCTTGAACTTCTTGCTGCACAGAATGGCGCCGCCGAAAACCCGGCCCTGGCCATCCGTATGCTTGGTGCTGGAATAGAAAACGATATCGGCGCCCATTTCCATTGGCTTTTGCAGAATGGGAGTGGCGAATACGTTATCTACGATCACCACCGCACCCGCCTTGTGCGCGATATCGCAGATCATTTCGATGTCGAGCACTTCCAACAAGGGATTGGACGGTGTTTCGAGGAAAACGCATTTGGTCTTTGCCGTGATCGCGCGCTTCCATGCCGCGGCATCGTTACCGTCGACGAGATCATAGGCGATGCCGAAGCGCGGCAGGATCGCGGTGATGATCTGGTAGTTGGAACCGAACAGCGCGCGCGAGGCGACGATATGATCGCCCGCCTTCAACTGGCAGGCCAAAGCTCCGAACGCCGCCGACATGCCCGACGCCACCGCATAGCAGGCCTCCGCCCCCTCGAGCAGGCGCATGCGCTCCTCGAACATGGTGACGGTGGGATTGCCGTAGCGCCCGTAAACATAGCCTTCCTCCTCGCCGGCAAAGCGCCGCTCGGCGGTTTCCGGATCGTCATAGACATAGCCGGAGGTGAGGTAGATGGCTTCCGAGGTTTCCCCATGGGGCGAGCGATCGAGCCCGCCGCGCACGAGTTTCGTGGCATCGCCCCATTGCGCGGGCGATTGATCCCTGGCTTTTTTCTTCATTAGCTTTGAACCCAGGGAAGGCCCGCGGCCTTCCAGCCGCCGACTGAACTGCGGTGGCCGTTTTGATCCTTGTCGCCCTCAAAACCTTGAGCGACATTCCAGGCGTTGGTGTAACCGGCCTGAGTGAGCGCCGAAGCCGCCGACGCCGAGCGCGCACCCGAGCGGCAAATGCACAGCACTTCCGTATCCTTGGGCAAGCCCATCTGCTCGATCTCGGCCACGAACTGGCCGTTCACCTGCATGGCCGGAAAGACCTGCCAGGAAAGCCGGATCAGCCGCTCGACCGCCGGCACGCCCACGAAAACCCATTCGGGCTGGGTGCGGCAGTCGATGAGCACGGCCGCCGAATTGTTCTGGAGCCGCTGGTAGGCTTCCGCCGGAGTGATATCGCCCTGGTGCATGGGGGACCTCTTAGTCGAAAGGCCGTTGCCCGGCAAAGGAAAATGGCGGCAGATGCGCGGGTTCAGGCCTTCATTGCCGGAAGGTCCACGACCACTTCACCCGATACCGGATCGGTGACGCCGAGGCCACCGCCCAAATCCTCCAGCGTGGCTCGGAAGCTATCAAGCAGCCCGATCATTTTAGGCCGCGCTCCGGCAATGGCATCCATGTTTTTCCAGTGACCGATGAAGCAATAGGTCCGGTCGCCGGTTTTGATCAGCGAGCCGCCCTCGAAGCCTGCAAAATCGCGTTTGGCATCCCGGTGGGCCTTGATGAAATTCTGTTCCTGGCCGGGCTTCACCTTGAAACGCACCACATTGTAAGCGGTCATGACAACCTCCAAAATCCTGGGTCTTGCCGGTGAAGCCTACTCCATTTCGGGCAGTGGGTCAGTTTGAAATTCCGCTTTTGACCCAACTGAGACATTGCCTCTGCGGATTACTTCCAGATCTATTTTTTTGCCATCTCTGTTACTATGCATATGATGATGTGTAGCGAAGTTCCGCGATACCTTGGCGCTGGAGTCCAATTTCACTAATTTCTGTGCAACATGAGAGGGGTTCGAGCTTGACAAAGAGTTTTCATGGCTTCCAACGGCAAACCCCTGCATGGACAAACTGGGTGGGTAATCAAAGTTGTGTACCTGCTCGTATCGTTGAAGCGTCGAGCGAGCAAGATGTCGTGACGTCGATAGTCGAGGCGTCGCGTGCCGGACTTCGTCTCAGGACGCCGGGGTCTGGACATTCCGTTACCGCAGTCAGTTGCACCGACGGCATGTTGCTCGACACCCGTGGGCTGACTGGCATCACGACCATAGACAAAACGTCGCGAACAGCAACCGTCAGGTCACATACCACCATTGCTGAATTGGGGGCGCCTCTTTGGGAGGCTGGCCTCGCGCTGAAAAATCAGGGCGACATCGACGCCCAGACGATTGCGGGTGCTGTTGCAACGTCCACCCATGGATCGGGCCAAACTCTCGGCAGTTTCTCCTCAGTCTTGTCCGCCTGCCGTCTCGTCGATGCC
>JBKKDI010000351.1:0-5365 GCA_046708645.1 Aestuariivirga sp. | reverse complement strand
ACCAGCACAATGTCTTCGCCCGGTTGCAGACGCCCATAACGATGGATGATGAGGCTAGCGTCGAGCGGCCAGCGCCGGCGGGCCTCCGCGTCGATCTCTTCCAGCGCCTTCCCGGTCATGCCGGGATAATGCTCAAGCGTCATGGCGCTGACGGGATTGCCCTCCGAGACATCGCGCACGCTGCCGACAAAAACCACGGTGCCGCCGATATTGGCGTTGCCCGCCTTGAGGCTCGCCAGTTCGGCGCCGGTATCGAAGGGTTCCTGTTGAACGCGGATCATGGAATGAAGATGCCTCCGAGGGCCGCAAGTTTCAATTGCCGCCTTGCGCGCCCGGCAGCCCCATGCCCTTGAGTGCTTCGTAAGCCGCCTTGGGATTGGCCACGATATTTGCCATGTCGGGATAAATGCGGGGCCGCGCCCACGGGCCTTTCACCACGATGGCGACGGGCAGGCCCGCCGTCTCGCCCGGTGTGTCGGTGACCAGGCGTGGGTCGACGCGAAGATCAAGGGCCCGGCGCAGGAGATCGATCTCGCCCGTGCCCGACATGGCGAGGGCAGGGCTTTCAACTTTGAGAGTTTTCATCTGGGCCAAGCCGTCGGCCAAAGTGAAGGAGGCGGCGAGCGAGGTGAACGGCGTCTCGCCCTTGCCAGCGCCCGGCCAGTCTTTCTGCATTTCGCGGGCGACGGCGGCAAGCCCACGGCCAATATCGAGACCGCGAAACCAGCCATCGGCGAGTGCGATTTGCACTTCGCCCTTGAGCGTCGAGATCATTTCCTGCTGAGTCTTGCCGGTGGCGGAGAGGCTGGTGTTGAACGTGGCCGCGCCCTCGAGCCAGGAGATGCCGGCAAGCCGGCCGAGCAGCGAGGCGGCATTGGCGTTTCTGCCGGCGAAGACCAGGGCGAACTCATCGATTGGACCCGATCCGTCCAGCAAGACGCTGGCTTCCGATGAAGCACCGGAAACGATCGTGGCGTCGAGCCGGCCCGCTGCGAGATTGGCGGCGATCGTTGAAGGGCCGAATGCAACCCCGGAAAAGATCAGGTCCTTCGCATTGATCGTGACCGCGCCATCGAGACCGCGAAGTGCTGAATATCCAAGTGGCGCCGTGCCCCAGTCGGCCTCGCTTGCGGCGGGAACATATTTGTCGAGATCGATTGCATCGGTTGCGATCACCGCCTGGAGTTTCGGCGCCTCGCCCCGGAAATCGAGCGTGAGATCGCCCGTGCCGGCAATGCCATCGACGGTGAAATCCGCGCCGCGAACGCCGAAGGCGCGCGCCGTGGAATCGAGGCCGCCGCGCAGCGTGAAGGCCTTGAGCCCCAGCGTGCCGCCGGGCGCCCCACCCGCCCAGCGCAAAGCGCCGCGAAGATCGGGCCCAGACACGGTGACGGTTCCCGCTAGGCCAAGGCCGTTCGCCGTGGCCAGTCTGCCATTGAAATTGACCGAGAGCGCCGGGGCTTCCAAAGATAGCTCGGCCGGGGATCCGCTGCCCGATACGCGCGCGATATCCTTCACATAGGCCTGCAATTTCGCACGCTGGCGGTTGATCGTGGCCGTGCCCGCGAGGGTCAATTCACCCGTTGTGGAAATATCAACGGCCATGGCGGCTTCGTTGAACGCGAAGGCCTGGCCTGTGCGGCGGTCGAAAAAGCGGATGGCCCCATTGTCCAGACGGAGCTTGACGGAGGCTGGCTCTAGCGATGGTGCTTCGGGCCAGCTCGTGCGCCCCATCTCGTCGATGACGAGGCCTACCTGTGCATCGCGCAGTGTGACTTCGGAAAGATCGAGGCGGCGCCCGAACAGGCCGGAGAACGTGATCGGAATGTGCAGTTGGCCCGCCGTGATGAAATCGTCATCCATGGCGGAGCCGCCGCCGAGACTGACGCGCTCCAGCCTGAGCGCCAGGGTTGGCGAGAATTCCAGACGGGTGCTGCCCGCCACCTTGAGCTCGCGGCCAAGGCTGCTGCTTACCCGCTCTTGCAAAAGAGCCACGGCCCGGCCCGTTGACAGGATCAGCAAAAGACCGATGACGGCCGCCACGGCAATGGCTGTGACTCCTGCCCATATATACTTTTTGCGTGTCATCACCGCTTCACTTTGCCGGGACTTGCGGCCCTTTCGTGACATGATTAGACGAAGGCATGACTGAAGCACCCCTGTGGACTCCAAACTCCGAACGGCGTGCGAATTCGAATTTGCAGCGCTTCGTGGACCGCATCAACGGGCGCTATGGCTTGAACCTTGCCACCTATGACGACATCCTCGGTTTCTCCGTCTCCCAGCCGGAGAAATTTTGGAGTGAAGTGTGGGACTTCTGCGAGGTCAAGGCGCAAACCCGGGGCAGCCGCGTCCTGATCGAGGGAGCCCGGATGCGCGATGCCCGCTTCTTTCCCGATGCCCGGCTCAATTACGCCGAGAATCTGTTGCGCCAGGGCGATGACACGCCGGCGCTGATTTTCAGGGGCGAGAGTAAGGTTCGCAGTTCCATGACCTGGCGCGAGTTGAATGCCGCCGTGGCACGGATGCATCGGGCCCTGGCCGCGGTGGGGATTAAAGCGGGCGACCGCGTCTGCGCCGTCGTTCCCAACATGCCGGAAACCATCGTGTGCTTTCTCGCCACGGCGTCACTGGGCGCCATCTGGTCGTCCTGTTCGCCGGATTTCGGCGTTGCGGGAATTCTCGACCGCTTCGGCCAGATCGGCCCCCGCATTCTCATTGCCTGCGATGGCTACTATTACGCGGGCAAGACGATTTCGCTGGGAGAGAAGATTGGCCACGTGCTGCAATCGCTGCCCACCGTCGAGCGCGCCATTGTCATTGATTACACCGGTGAGGCGGAGAGCGTGGCGATTGGCCTGCGCAATGGCGTCACCTATGCGGGCTTGATCGCGGGTCACGCCGACGCGCCAATTTCATTCGCCCAGATGCCCTTCGATCACCCGCTTTATATTCTCTATTCCTCGGGCACGACCGGCGTTCCCAAATGCATCGTGCACCGGGCCGGCGGCATTTTGCTGAAGCACCTGAGCGAGCATGTGCTGAACACCGGCACCAGGGTCAGTGACCGCCTGTTCTATTTCTCGACCTGCGGCTGGATGATGTGGAACTGGCTGGTTTCCGGATTGGCGGCGGGCGCCACATTGCTTCTCTTCGATGGTTCGCCGTTTTATCCGGACGAACGTGCCCTCTTCGATTTCGCCGAAGACGAGAAGATGACGATCTTCGGCACCTCCGCCAAATATATCGATGCGGTGAAGAAGATGGGCTGGAAACCGAAGGAGACCCACGGCCTCCCCCATCTGCGAACCCTGCTGTCCACCGGCTCGCCACTGGCGGCCGAGAGCTTCGATTTCGTCTACGGGGCGGTCAAGTCCGACATTCATCTGGCGTCCATTTCCGGCGGCACCGATATCTGCGGCTGCTTCGTTGGCGGAAATCCTCTCTCGCCCGTCTGGAGGGGTGAAATCCAGGGTCCGATGCTGGGCATGGCGATGGACGTCTATGACGATGGCGGCAAGCCGGTCAGGGGTGAAAAAGGCGAACTCGTCTGTACACGGCCCTTTCCGTCCATGCCGGTGATGTTCTGGAACGACCCCGATGGCTCCAAATATCACAACGCCTATTTCGCCCGTTTCGACAATGTCTGGTGCCACGGCGACTTTGCCGAGATCACGCCCCACGGCGGTATCGTCATTCACGGCCGCTCCGATGCGACGCTCAATCCCGGAGGCGTGCGCATCGGAACGGCGGAAATTTATGCCCAGGTCGAACAGGTGCCCCAAGTGATCGAAGCGTTGGCCATCGGCCAGGACTGGGACCATGATGTGCGCGTCGTGCTGTTCGTGCGGCTGAAACCGGGTGCGGCGCTCGACGAAAAACTGGTGGCCGCCATCAAGCAGAAAATCCGCGACGGCGCCTCACCCCGCCACGTGCCGGCCAAAATTGTTGCCGTCGCCGATATTCCGCGCACCAAATCCGGCAAGATCGTCGAAATCGCTGTCCGCGATGTGGTCCATGGCCGCGATGTGAAGAACCGGGAGGCGCTGGCTAATCCTGACGCGCTGGAGCTTTATAGGGATATGGCGGAGTTGAAGAGTTGATAGGTTTTCCTCACCCTGAGGTGCCCGGCGCAGCCGGGCCTCGAAGGTCTTTGCTTCGATCCGGCAGTCCTTCGAGGCTCGGCCTTTGGCCTCGCACCTCAGGATGAGGACGGATTTTAGTTAAGCTTCGGATCGCGAAGGGTGCGCGACAGGAGGATGACCGGGATCAGGCCCGCGGCCACGATGGTGAGGGCGGGGAGCGCGCTTTCCTCGAGTTGATCGAGAGAGGCAAGGGTGAACACCATCGTCGCCAGCGTTTCGAAATCGAAGGGCCGGAGGATCAGCGTTGCCGGAAGTTCCTTCATGCAATCGACAAAGACGAGAAGCGTGGCGGCTACAAGCGCCGGCCGCAGCAGCGGAAAATGCACTTCGCGGAAGGCGGCGATGGGGCCGCGCCCCAGCGTGCGCGCCACGGCGGCGAGATTGGGCGTCACCTTCTCCAGCCCGCTGTCGATGCTGCCCAGGGAGATTGCCAGAAACCGCACCACATAGGCGTAGGTGACAGCGGCAATGGTGCCCGAGAGCAGAAGCCCGGTGGATATGCCGAAGTGGCGGCGCATCAAACCATCGAACCCATTGTCCATGCCCGCCAGCGGGATGAGCACGCCGATGCCGAGAACGGTGCCCGGAATTGCGTAGCCGGCGCTGGCGAGCCGGATGATCTGGCGGGTGGGCCGGCTGTCGATGATGCGGTTGGCATAGGCCAGGATCAATCCCAGGGTGACGGCGACGATCGCGGCCGTACTGGCGAGAATGAGGGAATGCCACACCGCCTCCACATAGGCGAAGTTCGCCGCATCGTTAAAGCGGCGTGCCGCGAAGCCTATCAGCACCAGGGCCGGAAGCACGAAGCCTAGAAAAATCGGCGCGGCGCAGACGCTGAATGCCAGCCAGCCGCGCCACCCCTTGAGCTTCACGCGGCGGTTGCCGTGGGTGCGCTGGGATGGCGTGACGAAGGCCTGTTGCCGCCTGGCGGCGCGCTCGATCCACAGGAGCGCGAAAACGAAAACCAGCATGACGGCGGCGATCTGCGAAGCACCGCCGAGATTTCCTTGCGAAAGCCATGTGGTGTAGATGCCGAGCGACAGGGTGCGCACGCCGAAAAATCCCACGGCACCGATGTCGTTGAGGCATTCCATCAAAGCGAGGCTGACACCGACGACGATGGCGGGCCGCGCCATCGGCAGCGCCACGTTCAGGAATGCTCCCCAGGGTGTTTGGCCCAAGGCGCGGGCCACTTCGATCTGGGTGGCGGGCTGGCG
>JBKKDI010000350.1:0-3076 GCA_046708645.1 Aestuariivirga sp. | reverse complement strand
TTTTAATTTTATAAATAATAAATTACCATCCCACTCATATTTTTCTTGGGCCCCCGGGGGCCCGCGGCAACACTCATCGGCGCAACGGCTGTTTCTGGACGCATCCAGGCGGCGGCGATACCGGAAGCCGCGACGATGACCGAGGCCACGATGCAGCCGCCGCTCGTGCCTACGACCGGCCCGGATTACCAGCCCGTAGTCACCCTCAATGGCTGGACGGCGCCCTGGCGCATGAATGGCGACTGGAAGGAATTCCATCTCGTTGCCGAACCTGTGATACGCGAAATAGCACCCGGCATGGTCGCCCACCTGTGGGGATACAATGGGCAGTCGCCGGGCCCCACGATCGAAGCTGTCGAGGGCGACAAGGTACGTATCTTTGTCACGAACAAGTTGCCGGAGCACACGACAATTCACTGGCACGGCCAGCTTCTTCCTTGCGGAATGGATGGTGTCGGTGGGTTGACTCAGCCTCACATCAAACCAGGCAAAACATTCGCATACGAGTTCCAGCTGAAGAAGAGCGGCACGTTTATGTATCACCCCCATGCTGACGAGATGGTGCAGATGGCCATGGGCATGATGGGTTTCTTCGTGGTTCATCCGAAAGACCCGAAGCACATGCGAGTTGATCGCGACTTCGTCTTTCTTCTCAACGCTTACGACATTGAGCCAGGAAGCTATATGCCCAAGGTCAACACCATGCTCGATTTCAATCTATGGACATGGAACAGCCGCGCGTTTCCCGGCATCGACCACCTGGTGTGCGCAAAGGGTGACCGGGTCCGCGTGCGGGTTGGCAACCTCACCATGACCAATCATCCCATCCATATGCACGGGTATGATTTTGAGGTCACATGCACGGATGGCGGCTGGGTTCGGCCGGAGGCCCGGTGGCCGGAAGTCACGATCGACATACCCGTGGGCGCCATGCGCGCCTATGAGTTTGACGCGATCTATGAAGGCGATTGGGCGGTGCACTGCCATAAATCGCACCACACGATGAATGCCATGGGTCACGATGTGCGGACATGGATAGGGGTGGACTTGAAATCAACCACCAAGAAAATCAGGCAGCTCGCGCCGGACTACATGCCAATGGGCGGTTCCGGCATGGCCGAGATGGGAGAAATGGAAATGCCGCTTCCAGACAACACGCTGCCCATGATGACGGGCTTCGCGCAGTTCGGCGCCGTTGAAATGGGGGGGATGTTTTCAGTTGTGAAGGTGAGAGAAGGCATCGCCGCCAACGACTACAAGGACCCGGGCTGGTTCAAACATCCGGAAGGCACAGTCGCTTTTGAAGTCGACTCAAAGCTGGCCGGCGAGCCCACCCGCAAGTCAAATCTCGAACCTGCCGCGAGCGGCGAGGTTGAAGTGAACGTCGTGAAGCCTGGCAAGAAAAAAGGAGAGCATGCAACCCACTAGTGAAGAAAGTAACTTTTAAACCATCAACGAAAGGAAGTGACATGCGCAAACTAGCAATAATCGTCGCAAGTATTCTGGTTCTCGCGGGCCCTGCACTTGCGCAGGACGCGATGGTCAGCGGCGAAGTCAAGAAGGTCGATACAACGGCGGGTAAGGTCACGCTCAAGCACGGGCCGATACCGAACCTGGACATGGATTCCATGACGATGGTGTTCCGTGTGCAAGACCCGGCATTGCTCGAGAATTTGCAGCCGGGCGACAAAGTCAAGTTCACTGCTGACCGGGTAAATGGCGCAATCACCGTCACGACAATCACGAAGTAAGTTGCGTGCGTGAGAGTAGGCGGCCTTGGGGATTTAGGCCGTCAACTCGAAACTCCCTTCTCACAGCAAAAAGGAACACAGAAATGAATTTCAAGTGCATTGCCGTTGCCGCCATGGGACTCATGGCCACGAGTATTGGTGCGCTGGCGGGCGCTGGGCATTCCCAGGGCCACACCTACGCGTTTGGTGAACCCGGTGACCCAGCTAAAAGCGGTCGCGTCATTAACATCGTTATGAAGGAAACCGATGAGGCGATGCTGTTTGTGCCAAAGCGGCTTAAGATTCGCAAAGGCGAGCAGATTCGCTTCTCATTGAAGAATCACGGTGAAAGCGATCATGAATTCGTTCTGGGAACCTCTGAGGAAATCAAGGCGCACGCCGAGGAAATGAAGAAGAATCCGGATATGGAGCACGACGATCCGAATTCGGCCCGTCTCCATTCAAAGGAGAACGGCGATCTCATCTGGCGGTTTACGAAGGCCGGGACGTTCGAGTTCGCCTGCCTCATTCCGGGCCATCTCGAATCGGGAATGATCGGAACAATCATCGTTTCAAACTAAGCATTGCGGGTGACGGACGGGAGCAGGTGGGTAAGTCGCTCCCGCCTTTACATACCATTTGTTTTGAACTGAAAATCAAGGAACTCCGCAAACGAATCGGAGTTGTAGAGAGTCTGGCCATAACAGGAGGTTTCCATGACGTTCAAGACTGCTACTTGCCACTGCCCTATTCGTTACAATGCCGTCGGTGGTTCTGGCTGACCACGCTACAACGGCCCAATCTGCCTATGAGGAGGCCATGGGCAAGATGATGCAAGATATGAAGATGCCCATGTCAGGCGATGCCGATAAGGATTTCGCGATGATGATGCATCACCATCAGGGTGCAATCGATATGGCGGAAGTCGAACTAAAATATGGAAAAGACGAAACGCTTCGCGCAATGGCCGGAAAGATCATCGAAGCACAGAAGAAAGAAATTCAGGAGCTAAAGGATTGGCAGGCGGCAAATCCTTAAACTGGCTGTTTCCTGCCGGAAGGGCCACTAGCCACTAGCCGCTCGTTGATCGGCGCGTAGCCCCGCCAAAATGAGCGAAACCAGCCGGCGAACGGCGGCTTTGGACGACAGGCCGCTGGCCGCCGACAGGGCGTGAAGGCAAGAAACAAAACGCCTTTTCAAGTGCGTGAATATGCCAGTCGCATTTACGGGATTTAAATCCCACGATCGTGCAAGGTAAAGATCGGCTTGCTGACATTGAAAATGTCAAGTGGTGGCAAACCCACCGTTGATTTAATCGACAATGGCATGGAGGCTAGGGCGTCACC
>JBKKDI010000349.1:0-10936 GCA_046708645.1 Aestuariivirga sp. | reverse complement strand
AACCCTTGGCCTCGGTGACCGTGATGCCTTGCAGGCCGACGCCCTGGAGGGCTTCCTTCACTTCATCGAGCTTGAACGGCTTGATGACGGCTTCGATCTTCTTCATGTGTGACTGCCTTTGTTGCTTTCCGCGTTTGCACGGCTCGTGCCAGTAACTACGTAAAATGAATTCAACGGGTTAGGGACGCAGCCGCTACTTGCTCTGATAAACTGTCGGGCGACTGCACGATTCTTAGGCAGGCGATTTCGCCGGCGCGGTGTCGTTAAGCCAAGAATGGACCTCACGTCCTTGCACCTGCTGGAAGAATGCCTGTCCGAAACGCGCCGAGTGAAAGACGAAGCTCGCCAGCGCCCATCCTGCCAGCGCAAGGAAGCCAAGGTCGGGGCGGCCGAATGCAGCTCCGGCCGTCAAAATGACGATATTCACGTTCCGGCGGGTGGTGATTTGCCGGAAGGCAAAATCAATGGGCTGCCAGATATGAATGTTGATTGCGAAGCGCGCGACGAACAGCGCTTCGACACCGCGCACCAGCCAATAGAGCGCCATGATGCTCCAGAAGGCAGGCCAGCCCCAGGTGTGGAAGGGTTCCGCCGTTGCCAGTCCGCTGCCGAGAACTCCGGCAAACCAGGCGCCCCACCAGAACGGCGGCGATATGAAATCGATGCCGTGGTCGAGGAGATGGCCCACGCGCGATGAGGTGAGTGTAACCCGCGCGAGCTTGCCATCGACGGTGTCGAGAAAGGCCATGACATAGGCCGAGACGAGCCCCGCCCAGAAATGGCCCCGCCAGAACAGGACGAAGGTTGCCACCACGCATGCCAGGCTGATGAGTGTAATGACATTGGGCGAGATGCCGCGCACCGCCAACGCCCGCACCACGTGAAAGGCCGGGATCGGCCACAGATACTTGGTGACAAAGTCCGTGGCCCCCTTGTACGCCGACCGGAAGAGCGCCCGCTCTACGGCGTCGCGGCTTGCTTCGTTCAGCTCCGCCGCGATTGGCGCCTGGCGCTTGCGAAGTTTACGTTCATAATTGCCGCCGATTTCCGCAGCACTGCCCACCTTGCAGATGGAAAGCCAGGATTGTTGCGCAGTTGGGTCTCCGGCAAGGAGTTGAATGGCGTTCCGGATATTCTCCGCCCCTACAAAGGCTGCTGCATAAACATGCCCATTGCCCGAGGGTTCGCGCAGGATCTGATTTTCACTTGATATCAGCGCTTGTAAAATCCGCTTTTCGATCACCCAATCGGCGCGTACCACGAGAGCACGATTTCCCGCACGCTCCTCGCCCGCCGAATCATGAAACCGAAACGGTGCTATGTCCGTCAAACTGCGGCGCAACCTTTCGGCCTGCGGCAGCGCGAAGGCCGAGGTTGCGCAGGCTCCGACAATGTAAACATCGATGGGGGAGGCGGCGGTGGCGTTCGAATCCTGCATAATGACTTCCGGTAGGGAGAGACGGCTTGTGCTAGAGGCTGGACATTGTGCGGGTCAACTGGAATCTTGGATAATATCATGGGTGGCGACGGGCCTGTCATCTGGGTGCTGGAAGGGCTGAAGGCAGGCGACAACGCCCAGGCCAGGGAACTTGCAGCCCGCGTCGGCGGCCGCGTCGAGACCCGCAGGCTTCGCTACAACGGCCGGCTGCGCAAGGCGCCAAAAAACGATCGGCTGCGTAAAGTGCCGGATTCTATTCTGGCGGGAAGTCTCGAAACTCTGGACGCCAGCGCCTCCGACCCGCTGGCGGCACCCTGGCCTGACCTCGTCATCGGCGTAGGGCGTATCAGCGTGCCGATAGCGCGGTGGATCCGAAATCAGTCGGGCGGCCGAGCGCGGCTTGTGCAGCTTGGCAATCCCAGAACGCGGCTTGATCTCTTCGATCTCGTGATTACGACACCCCAGTATGGCCTGCCGTCAGCGCCCAATGTGATCGAGCTGGCCTTGCCGATCACACCGCGATCCGCCGTTTCGGATGTGCAGGACTGGCGGAGCCAGCTCGCGTCGCTTCCAGAGCCGAAGATTGCCGTGATGGTGGGCGCCCCCATGAAGCGGCTGGCGATGGGACCGGCGGAAATCGCGCGGCTTGCAAGCGGGGCCGAAACGCTTGCGCAAAAACTTGGAGGTTCGCTGATGATAGTCGGGTCGCCGCGCACGCCAGCAGGCTTGGTCGAAAGCATGGCTGCAATGCTGAGCGTTCCCCATCGGATTTTTCCGTGGAAGGGCGGACAAGGCAATCCCTACCGTGCGGTTTTGCAGATTGCCGCGCGCTTTATCATAACTTCGGACAGCGTGTCGATGCTGGCCGAAGCCCTCGACACGGGAAAACCTGTGGACGTTTTCCGGCTGCCATTTCGCAAACCCTACCGGTTGCCCCTTGGCCGCTGGCCGTTCCGCTGGTTGGTGCGTTGGGGGCTGCTGGCCACGAAACGCAACGTCGATGTTTTTGTCGATCGCCTCATTTCCGCCGGACATCTGGGCGTTCTCGGAGGAAAGGAGCAGTGGCGCCAGCCGCTGACCCGCGATGAGGATCGGGCCGTCGCCCGAATCAAGGCGCTGGTGCTCAAAGATGAATGAGATCCTTACCCCTGCGGAAATGTATCGTGCCGATGCGTTGGCAGTGCAGTCGGGCATTCCTTCCCTAACGCTCATGGAAAATGCCGGCCGCGCCGTGGCCGAGGAAATCGTGCGGCGCTATGGCGCGAGATCAACCCTGATTGCCTGCGGACCCGGCAACAATGGCGGCGATGGTTTCGTGGTGGCGCGGCATTTGAAGGCGTGGGGCTGGGATGCGCGTGTGGGGTTGCTGGGTGACGGCGCGCAACTTGCAGGCGATGCGGCCCTGATGGCGGCGAAATGGGATGGCGCAATTGAGACGGGAATTGAAACGGCAGGCGCAGAGCTGATCGTCGATGCGTTGTTCGGCGCGGGGCTTTCGAGGGATTTTCCGTTAGCATTGGCGGACGCCATTAACGGCGCGGGCGTTCCGGTTGTCGCCATCGACATGCCCTCGGGCCTCGACGGCGCCACTGGCTTTCCGCGCGGGTCTTCGGTCAAAGCCGGCCTGACGGTTACGTTCTTTCGCAAAAAGCCGGGCCACGTGCTGATGCCGGGGCGGAGCCTGTGCGGAGAAACCGCGGTGGCCGACATCGGCATTCCCGTAAGCGCGCTCGATGAGATCGGACCGAAGCTCGTCGAGAATTCCCGCCCCGCCTTGCCCGTTCCATCGATGGCGGGGCACAAATACGAGCGCGGTCATGCGGTCATCGTTTCGGGCGGCCCGCTTAATACGGGAGCATCGCGGCTGGCGGCCAGCGCGGCGCTGAAGGTGGGAGCAGGGCTGGTTACCATCTCCGGCACGAGGGAAGCCCTCATGGTCCACGCGGCCCACGTCACCGCCATCATGCTCACTGATGTTGAATTGCCGCTGCTCCTGGCCGACCGCCGCAAGAATGCGGTCTGCATCGGACCCGCAGCCGGCATAGGACCTGAAACGCGCATCAACGTCCAAACCATTCTGGCAAGCGGTGCGGCAACAGTGCTTGACGCCGATGCGGTCACGTCCTTTGCCGATGATCCTGGGCCGTTATTCGCCGCCGTTGCAAAAATCCCGGACCGGCCTGTTGTAATCACGCCCCATGAGGGTGAGTTCTTGCGGCTATTCAATGACTTGAACGTTGAATCGAACCCGAAACATGAACGCGCCCGCGAGGCCGCGCAACGCTCCGGGGCGGTGATAATCCTAAAAGGTTCCGATACGGTGATCGCCAACCCCGATGGCCGCGCCGCCATCAACACCAATGCCCCTCCCTCGCTGGCGACGGCGGGTACCGGCGATGTGCTGGCGGGACTGGTGACCGGGCTTCTCGCCCAAGGCATGGACGGTTATGAAGCGGCCTGCGCCGCTGTCTGGTTGCACGGCGAGGCCGCCAACCGCCATGGGCCGAACGGGCTCACCGCCGAAACGCTCATCGACAATCCTGACTTTTTGTCATTGCCGGACTTGTTCCGGCAACCCATCGTTCCGCAACTCCGTGAGCGGAACTCATTGAAAAATGGATCCCCGCAATGAATGCGGGGATGACAAGTTTAGCGGGCCGTATATCGCCATGAACCGCCCACTGTTGTTGCTGCTGGGAACTGGCGCCGCCCTCGGCCTCAATTTTCCTCTTGGAAAAATTGCCATGGCCGCGGGCATAAACCCGGCTCTTTGGGCTGCCGTTATCTCCCTGGGCGCGGGGCTTGCCATGTTAATTGTGGCGGGGCTGGCCGAGCGCGGCCGGCCCAACGGCGTTTCCGTTGTGCAATTCGCCATCATCTCCGGCCTCATCTCTTATGTTGCGCCGAATTTTCTTACGTTTTCGGTGATCCCGAAAATCGGCAGCGGATTGGCGGCGATCATGTATGCCCTGTCGCCAGTGGTAACGGCGCTGCTTTCGATTGTGCTGCGGGTCCGGCCTCCGAGTGCCTTGGGGGTGATCGGCATTGCGTTGGGGCTGGCGGGCGCTGTCGTCATCATCGTTTCTCGCAATGCGGGTTTTTCTCCCGGAAGTTTCCTGTGGCTTCTGGCGGCCTTGCTCATTCCGGTGTTTCTCGGTGTGGGCAACATCTATCGCACTCTCGCCTGGCCCGAGGGCGCGAGCCCCCGAAGGCTTGCAGCCATGACCAATCTGGCGGCGGTGCCGCCCTTGGTGTTGCTCGTCTTTGCAACAGACGGCGGCCTCGATCTTGCTCCGCTTGCCGCCGTGCCCGGACTTGTCGCCCTGCAAATCGCCGTTTCAACGGTCATGTTCCTGATGTTTTTCAGCCTGCAACAACTGGGCGGCCCCACCTATCTCAGTCAGATCGGTTATGTTGCCGCAGCCGTTGGCGTGGTGATCGGCGTGGCTTATTTGGGCGAGACCTATCCCGCCAGCGTCTGGCTCGGAGCAGGAGTGGTGGCCTTGGGGATCGCGCTATCGACCTTGGCGCAGTTCAAGCAAGGAAAGACTTCCATTTGATCGCTGGCATCCCCATAAACCCTCTGCTATAGACCGCGCCGATTGAGAATGGCCCGGAGCCCAAGGTTCGCGCGCGGGCGTGGTGAAATTGGCAGACACGCAGGATTTAGGTTCCTGTGGGGAAACCCGTGGGGGTTCAAATCCCTCCGCCCGCACCAGGCTTCGCCCTTGCGGGCTACGCTTGGCGCAGCCAGGGAAGCACGCAAGGGCGAAGCCTGTCCGGCGTAGCGCAGCGAAGACGGACGGGGCGAACGGGATAACCGAAACCGATAGAAGCGAGACAAGATGCAAGTTACCGAAACACTGAGCTCCGGCCTCAAGCGCGAATTCAAGGTCGTGGTCAACGCCGCCGAACTGGACAAGCAGCTCAACGCCAAGCTTATCGAGCTTTCGGCGCGCGCCAATATCAAGGGCTTTCGCCCGGGCAAGGTGCCGGTGCCGCATCTCCGGCGTGTCTATGGCAAATCGGCCATGGCCGAGGTGGTGCAGAAAACCATCGACGAGCAGACCAAGCAGGTGCCCACCGAGCGCAACCTGAAGCCTGCCTACCAGCCGGAGGTGAAACTGCCGGAGGACGAGGCGGAAGTCAGCGCCATCATGGACGGCAAGAGCGATCTCTCCTTCTCGCTGACCTTCGAGGTGATCCCGGTCTTTGACGTGCAGGACCACTCGGGTCTGGAACTCACCCGCCACAGGGTCGAGGTGACCGAGGATCATATTGGCGAGACTCTGAAGCGTTTGACCGCCCAGGCCAAGACCTTCGAGCCCAAAGCTGAAGGGAAAGCCGCCAGGAAGGGCGACCGCCTTACCATCAATTTCGTGGGCAAGATCGACGGCTCTGCCTTCGAGGGCGGGACAGCGGAGGGCGTTCCGCTGGAAATCGGTTCCGGCCAGTTTATTCCAGGCTTCGAGGAACAGCTCACGGGCGCCAAGGCGGGCGAGGACCGCACCGTGAACGTGACGTTCCCGGAAAGCTATGGCGTCAAGAACCTTGCCGGCAAGGCTGCGGAATTCGCCGTGAAAGTGACCGCCGTCGAGGAGCCGAAGGACACGCCCATCGACGATGAATTCGCCAAGAAGATGGGTTTTGAGGATCTGGCCAAGCTGAAGGACATGATCAAGTCGCGCGCGGGCGATGAGTTCGGGCAGATGACGGCCATGAAGTTGAAGCGGGACGTGCTTGACGCTCTCGACAAACTCTACAGCTTCGAGCTCCCGGAAAAACTTGTCGAAGCCGAATTCAACAACATCTGGAACGCCCTCAACGCGGAAATGAAACGCGCCAACAAAACCTTCGCCGACGAAAAAACCACCGAGGAGGAGGCCCGCAACGAATATCGCGGCATCGCCGAACGCCGGGTGCGGTTAGGTTTGGTACTCGGCACCATGGGGGAAAAGGCTGGGGTTCAGGTCAACGAGCAGGAACTGCAGCAGGCCCTGCTTGCCCGCGCGCGCCAGTTTCCGGGGCAGGAAAAACAGGTTTATGAGCATTATCGCAAGAACCCTGGCGCTCTCATCGAGCTGCGCGGCCCCATCTTCGAGCAGAAGGTCGTGGACCTCATCGTCTCGAAGGCCAAGGTGACGGAGAAGAACGTGAGCCGCGAGGAACTCCAGGCGATGGTGCAGGACGAGGATGAGGACGATCACCTGGTTCAGGACCACGCCCATGACGATCACGATCATGATCATGACCACCATGGCCATGATCACCACGGCCACGATCATCACCATCATGAGCATCATGGCCACGATCACGATCACGCCCATGCACCGGCCAAAGGCAAGCCCAAGGTTGCCGGCGCCAAGCCGCGCAAAACCTCGCCGTCATCGAGTAAGGGGTGATTCCCCGTGAACTGTCATCGCCGCATTTATTGCGGCGACCCATCGTGCCGAAGCTGGAACCATTGAGTTTTGCCGGCCATGGGTCCCCGGAACAAGTCCGGGGATGACAGGGTTGGAAGAGGGGGCTTCCCTGGGCTGGTTGGGTCACCTATCTATGGTGTAATTCCAGCCGAATCGTTTCACGAAAGACCATCCAAACCATGCGCGATCCCGTCGAATATCTGACTACCGGCTCGTTCTGGCCCTCGGTGATCCAGCAGGAGGCCCGCGGCGAGCGCGTCTATGACCTGCCCTCGCGGTTGCTGCGTGAACGGATCATCTTCATCACCGGCGCCATAGATGACAATGTGGCGGCCTCCGTGAACATGCAGCTTCTGTTTCTCGAGGCCGACAATCCGAAAAAAGAAATCTCCATGTACATCAACTCGCCGGGCGGCGTGGTGACGGCGGGACTGTCGATCTACGATACCATGCAGTTCATCCGGCCGGTGGTGTCGACCACGGTCATGGGCCAGGCCGCGTCCATGGGCTCGCTGCTCTTGGCCGCCGGCGCCAAGGACATGCGCTTTGCCCTTCCCAATGCCCGCATCATGCTGCACCAGCCCTCCGGCGGCTATCAGGGCCAGGTGACCGACATCATGATCCATGCCAAGGAAGTCGAAAGCCTCAAACGCCGGCTAAATGAAATTTATGTTCACCACACCGGCAAGGACTTCAAGACGATCGAGCTGGCGCTGGAACGTGACAACTTCTTGACGGCCGATGGCGCCAAGGAGTTCGGGATCATCGACAAGGTCCTGGAAAAACGCCCCGTTGTCAGCGATTCCAAGTAGTTAGGGATGTATGACGGGGTTGTAATTTGCATCGCCAACGGGGATAATCAATTGTTGATTAACCATATCGCCCCATGCTGAATTGAGTCGCGTGCCGGAAATCGGATCGAACTGCGAGTATCGCGGTGAAATCCCGTTAAAGTCTGCAAGTGTAGTGTGCAGATCATAAGTTCCAAGGAGAGCCCATGAGTAAGGCGAGCGGAAGCGACAGCAAGAATACCTTGTATTGCTCCTTCTGCGGAAAGAGCCAGCACGAGGTCCGCAAGCTGATTGCCGGACCCACCGTCTTCATCTGCGATGAATGCGTTGAGCTTTGCATGGATATTATCCGCGAGGAGAACAAGTCCTCGCTGGTCAAATCCAAGGATGGCGTGCCGACGCCGCATGAGATCCGCAAGGTTCTGGACGATTATGTCATCGGCCAGTTGCACGCCAAGAAGGTGCTCTCGGTGGCGGTGCATAACCACTACAAGCGCCTGAACCACGCGGCGAAGAACAACGACGTCGAGCTGGCGAAATCCAACATCCTGCTGGTGGGGCCAACCGGCTCTGGCAAGACCCTTCTGGCCCAGACGCTGGCCCGCATTCTCGATGTGCCCTTCACCATGGCGGACGCCACCACGCTGACCGAGGCGGGCTATGTGGGCGAGGATGTCGAGAACATTATTCTCAAACTGTTGCAGGCGGCGGACTACAACGTGGAGCGCGCCCAGCGCGGCATCGTGTATATCGACGAGGTCGACAAGATCAGCCGCAAATCCGACAATCCCTCGATCACCCGCGATGTCTCGGGCGAGGGCGTGCAGCAGGCGTTGCTCAAGATCATGGAGGGAACGGTTGCCTCGGTGCCGCCCCAGGGCGGCCGCAAGCATCCCCAGCAGGAATTCCTCCAGGTCGACACCACCAACATCCTGTTTATCTGCGGCGGCGCCTTCTCAGGCCTCGAACGCATTATCAGCCAGCGCGGGCGGGGCTCCGGCATCGGCTTCGGCGCCGAAGTGAAGTCCCTCGACGATCGCCGCACCGGTGCTGTGCTGCGCGAGCTCGAGCCCGAAGACCTGCTGCGGTTTGGCCTTATTCCTGAGTTCGTCGGTCGCTTGCCCGTTGTCGCAACGCTTGAGGACCTCGACGAGCCTGCGCTGATGCAAATTTTGACCGAGCCCAAGAATGCTTTGGTCAAGCAATACCAGCGCCTGTTCGAGATGGAAGGCGTCAAGCTCACCTTCCCCGAGGAATCCCTGCATTCGATTTCCCGCCGCGCCATCGAGCGCAAGACGGGTGCGCGGGGTTTGCGCTCCATCATGGAAGCGATCCTGCTCGAGACCATGTTCGACCTTCCCGCCATGAACGGCGTGGAGGAAGTGGTGATCTCCAAGGAAGTCGTGGACGGCGATGCCAAGCCACTGCTGATCTACGCCGACCGCGACAAGCAAGGCGGCATCAAGCTCGCGCCGGCGTCCGCCTGAGAAGGATGAATCCCAGCCCTTTCCCTTCTCCCCTTGCGGGAGAAGGTGGATCGCGCCGCAGGCGCGAGACGGAAGAGGGGTTGGTTCAGCGAATCCCGTCATGCATCTGTTGTGCGGAACCGCCCCCTCTTCCGGCGCTTCGCGCCACCTTCCCCCGCGAGGGGGGAAGGGGAAGACCATTGAAATTTCTTAACCCCGCATCCATTTTCCGGTGTCAGGCTGGGGCTTGTGTTACAGTGGAGTCATGTGATTCACCGGGCAAAGCCTCAACGTAAACTAGGGCGCCTTGGGTTCGCGGCAAACTTTGCGTGAACTTTTGTGCGGCCCACCCGCGAAAGGAAAAAAATGTCGAAAACGCCAAAGACGTCCGCCGAAGGCACCGTTGAAACGCTTCCCGTTCTGCCGCTTCGCGACATCGTCGTCTTCCCGCACATGATCGTGCCGCTGTTCGTGGGCCGCGCCAAATCCATCAAGGCCCTGGAAGAGGTGATGCGCGAGGACAAGCGGATTCTGCTCGTGGCCCAGAAAAACCCCGCCGACGACGATCCGGCCATCGAGGCGATCTACGAGGTGGGAACGCTGGCCCAGGTACTGCAGCTCCTGAAGCTGCCCGACGGCACCGTAAAGGTTCTGGTGGAGGGCGTTGAACGCGCCCGTGTGCGCAGCTTTACCGCCCGCGCCGATTTCTTCGAGGCGGACGTCGAGGTGACGCCCAATGTGGTGGGCGAGACGGCCGAAGTGGAAGCCCTGGCCCGCACGGCGGCGTCACAGTTCGAGAGCTATGTGAAACTTAACCGCAAGGTGCCCCAGGAAATTCTCGCGACCATCGGTCAGATCGCCGATTTCGCCAAGCTGGCCGATACGATCGCGGCCCATCTCGCCATCAAGATTCCCGAGAAGCAGGAGCTTCTCGAAATGACTTCGGTGCAGGCGCGGCTCGAAAAAGTCTTTGCCCTGATGGAAGGCGAAATTTCCGTTCTTCAGGTGGAGAAGCGCATCCGCTCGCGCGTCAAGCGCCAGATGGAGAAGACCCAGCGCGAGTACTATTTGAATGAACAGATGAAGGCCATCCAGAAGGAACTGGGCGACGGCGAGGAGCGCGACGAAATCGGCGAGATCGAGCTTCGCGTCAAGAATACCAAGTTCTCCAAGGAAGCGCGCGAGCGCGCCGAAGCGGAGATCAAGAAGCTGCGCCAGATGAGCCCCATGTCGGCGGAAGCCACCGTGGTGCGCAATTATCTCGACTGGCTGCTCAACATCCCCTGGGGCCACAAGAGCAAGATCAAGAAAGATCTGGGCTATGCCGAAGGCGTGCTCGATGCCGATCACTTCGGCCTCGACAAGGTCAAGGAACGGATCGTCGAATATCTCGCGGTGCAGACCCGCACCAACAAACTGCGCGGCCCCATCCTGTGCCTCGTCGGTCCTCCAGGCGTTGGCAAGACTTCGCTTGGCAAATCGATTGCCAGGGCTACGGGACGCGAATTCATCCGCATGTCGCTGGGTGGCGTTCGTGACGAGGCCGAGATCCGCGGCCACCGCCGCACCTATATTGGCTCGATGCCCGGTAAGGTCATCCAGTCGATGAAGAAGGCCAAGAAGGTCAATCCGCTCTTCCTGCTCGACGAGGTCGACAAGATGGGCATGGACTTCCGTGGCGATCCCTCGGCGGCATTGCTCGAGGTTCTCGACCCCGAGCAGAATGGCACGTTCATGGATCACTATCTTGAGGTCGAATACGATCTCTCGAACGTGATGTTCGTGACCACGTCGAACACGCTCAACATTCCGCCGGCG
>JBKKDI010000348.1:0-3570 GCA_046708645.1 Aestuariivirga sp. | reverse complement strand
GCGTGGCATCCTGCAACATCTCGAGCGCCGACAGCGCCAGCCGCTTGACAGGAAGCCGCCCGTCGAACTTGGATGGAGACCAGTTCAAGCGTTCAGGGCAATCCAGATCGAGCCGCAGCCCCTGCCACGCACGATGCAGCCACGTGTCCAGTTCGCGTAACGCGTCGTGCGGCACCTGCCTGTCATCGATGCGAGCGCAAAACACGGTGTGGAGCGTTTCACGAAATTTCCCGACATCTCGCATCAAGGCATCGCCAAAGGCAATCCGTCGCGCCTCTGCCACGGTGAGCACGCCGGCACGAATGCACCACGCGGCGTACCGTTGCGGCGTGACAAGATAGTCCTCGCGCACGGCGGCGTGCCGGTCATGGATCGAATTGACGAAATCAAGGCATGGCCGGCCGCCGTCAAGGCGGATGTGTTCGATGGGGCGTGGCGAAGCGAAGGTTGGCATATCGGCTCAGCAAAAACGTACGGCCTTGACTATACCATCAAAATGCGTTTTGCTAGTAACAATTCGCAATGCTGGCCGAACTTACATGGGAGCGCGTTTAATGCCCTGGCACAATTGGTCGGGGCACGTGCGCTGCAACCCCCGCAGCCAGATCGACGTCGCTTCTGAAAGCGACGCCGTCGCAGCAATTACCGCGGCGGTCAGGGACAAAACGGCGATCCGGCCGCGTGGCACAGGCCATTCCTGTTCGCCCATCTGTGCGACCGAAGATGTGCTTATGTCATTTGGCGGTCTGCAAGGCATCACCGAAATCGATCCGGCCGCGCAAACGGCGCGCATCCGCGCCGGGACTCCCATAAGCGATGTTGGCGAGCCACTATGTCAAGCCGGCCTCGCCCTGGAAAATCAAGGCGACATCGATTTACAAACGATCGCCGGCGCGGTGGCAACAGGCACTCATGGCACCGGCACCAAGCTTGGCAGCATCTCGTCGAAAGTCGTGGGCCTCCGCATCGCGCTGGCCAGCGGTGAAATTGTTTCCCTCGCGCGCAGCACGGAAAAAAGATTGTTCGATGCCGCCGCCGTTTCGCTCGGATCCCTGGGCGTTATTCTCGATGTCACTATGGCGCTGGTCAAGCGTTACCGGCTTTGTGAAATGAACCGGGCGCTCCATGTCGATCATTGTATCGAGGAATTTCCCAAACTTCAGGTACGCCACCGGAACATTGAATTTTTCTGGCTGCCGGTTTTCGACAAATGCATCGTAAAGACACTCGACGAAACCGAAGCGCCGCTGACACCGGAACCCGCGATGGACCCTGCCATGGGGGCACCCGGGACTCTGGAGCGCTACTTACGGCCGGAACGGGTTCACTGGTCCCATCGCATTTATCCTTCCCGCCGTGCTGCCTTGTTCAACGAGATGGAATTCGCCGTGCCCCTCGAGCGCGGTCTGGAATGTTTCACGGAATTGCGGGCCATGATGCAGGCCGGTTTCCGCGATGTCACATGGGCCGTGGAGTATCGCCCTTTGGCTGCCGACGATGCTTATCTGAGCCAGGCCCACGCGCGGCCCTCCGCCTGCATCTCGGTCCACGAAGAAGCCTCGCGCGACTGTCTCCCTTTTTTTAGCGCGGTGCAGGCGGTTTTCCTGAACCACGGCGGGCGTCCCCATTGGGGCAAGACTCATTTCTGCACAGCGCGGCAGCTTGAAAACCTCTATCCGCGCTGGGACGAATTTATCGGCGTGCGCGCTGAACTCGATCCACGCGGCGTATTTTTGAACGATCATCTCCGTCAGATTTTTGGACTCTGAGAGGGCCCATGACCCGAAAACTCGCATTGATCGGCGCGCCGAGCAGCGCTGGCGCCTACGCCCCCGGCCAGGAAAAAGCTCCGGCGGCGTTTCGCGATGCTGGCCTAATCAATATGCTGCGCGAGAAGGCTATTGCGGTAGAGGATTATGGTGATGTCCCGGCCTTCCGTTGGCGCGTGGACAAGATAAACCCGAGAGCAATGAATTTGGAACATGTTGTCAAAGTGGTTCGGGAAACAGCCGAAAAGGTTGCCAGCGCGTTCGCCGCAGATGCCGCTGCATTGATTCTGGGTGGCGACTGCACGGTGGAACTCGGGAGCGTTTCCGGTGCCATCCATGGCTCCAAGAGTGTTGGGCTCATCTACGTCGATCTCGACACTGATCTGAACACACCCAAAAGCACCACGGATGGCGCCCTCGATTGGATGGGGGTGGCCCACATGCTCGGTGTCGAGGGTGTAGAACGGGATTTGGCCGCGATTGGGCCCCGGTTCCCGCTTCTGTCACCCGATTCCGTTTACCTCTTCGCGCGCAAGAACGTGAAGCCGAGCGAACAGGCATTGATCGACTCGTTGAGAATCGAAGGCGTCGACGCTGATACGGTGGCGGTGGATCCCGCAGGCTGTGCGCGGCGAGCAGTTGAGTGGGCAAGCCGGTTTGACCGCCTTCTCATTCATCTCGATGTCGATGTCATCGACTTTGAGAATTTCCCGATATGCGAGCATACGCGCCGCAAAATGGGCTTGTCTTTCGAGCGGGCTATCGCGGCCCTGACCGCGTTGCTGCAAGCGCCGAACTGGTGCGCCTTGACAATCACCGAGGTCAATCCGGATCACGGCCTTGCGGACGGCTCCACGATCCGCGACTTTGCGGCCGCCATCGCTTCGGCCCTGGCCACGGCGCCTGCGATAAAATGATCCGGATCGGAGACGGGATCGGCACGCTGCCGACACCGACGCTTGTCGTCGATGTCAGCGTTCTGGAGCGCAACCTGGACCGCATGAGCACCCTGGTGAACAAGTCCGGTGTGCGTCTGAGGCCGCACGGCAAGGCACATAAATCCCCCGGCATTGCCGCGATGCAAATCGCGCGCGGAGCTATCGGCGTATGCTGTCAGACGGTGACGGAAGCCGAAGCATTTGCTGAGGCAGGTGTCACCGACATTTTATTGACGAATCAAATTGCCGATAGCGCCAAGACCAGCCGGTTGGCGAAGCTTGCTTTAAAATCGACCATCGGAGTCTGCGTTGATTCCCCCTATCATGTGGGTCTGTTGGCGGCAGCAGCGCGCGACTGCGGCGCCCACTTGGATGTCTATATCGAAATCGAGGTGGGTGGCGGCAGATGCGGAGTTCAGTCGCCCGATGAAGCGGTAGCCTTGGCCAGTGCCGTGGCTAACGTGAGCGCTCTGCGTTTTGCGGGCCTTCAAGCCTATAACGGGCGAGCCCAGCACATTCGCGAGGCATCGGCGCGAGCAGCAGCCATGCGTGAAACCGTGGCCAGGACACGCGACTTTACCAGCGCTCTTCAAGCAGCCGGATTGCGCTGCGAACGGATTACCGGGGGCGGTACGGGCAGCGCGGTGATTGATCTGGACCTCGGATGCCTGAACGAATTGCAGTGCGGCTCCTACGCACTTATGGACGCCGACTACTTGTCCCTTTCGCAGGGTGATGGCGGCTCTCTGGAAAGCCTGTTTTCACCGGCGCTGTTCGTGATCGCAAGCGTCATCAGCTTACGCGCGCCGAACCACATTGTGATCGATGCCGGCCTCAAATCCATGGCTTTCGATAGCGGCCCG
>JBKKDI010000347.1:0-4794 GCA_046708645.1 Aestuariivirga sp. | reverse complement strand
ACCCATGTCTTGCGCATGTTCGATCCCGTGCCGCGGGGTTATGTGATTTAAGGGAGGACAACATGGGCAGGCTGGCCGGCAAGCGCGTCATCATCACGGGAGGCTCCACCGGAATTGGCGCTGCCGTCGCCAGGCGTTTTCTGGATGAAGGCGCCAAGGTCTGCGTCTGGTGCCGCAACAAGGACCATGCGGCCGCTATCAAAAAGGAACTCCCCGCCCTCACGGAGGTCGTCGGCGTCGATGTGGCGGAGCCTGCGGAGGTGGATAGCGCATTCAAGCGCTCGCTCTCAGCACTCGGCGGCCTTGATACCTTGATCTGCAATGCGGGCATCTCCGTCCGCCACGATTTTCTGGAGATCGACCGCGCCGATTTCGACCGCGTGATCAGGGTCAATCTCCACGGCGTATTCTATCCAAGCCAGCTTGCCGCCCGCCATATGATGAAGGCGGGTGGCGGCGCCATCCTCATCACCGCGTCCACCGGCGGCGTCGTCGGCTATCGCCGCTATGCGGATTACAACGCCAGCAAGGGCGCGGTGCTGGCACTCATGCGCACCATGGCGATCGAACTCGCCCCCAAGGTCCGCGTCAACGCCGTCAATCCCGGTTATATCCTGACCCCCATGCAGGAGGCCGAATACACGCCCGCCATGCTGGAGGAAGTGAACGGCATCATCCCCATGGGCCGCCACGGCCGCCCCGACGAAATCGCCAGCCTCTATGTCTATCTCGCCTCCGACGAGGCGGTTTATGCATCCGGTGGCATCTTCACCTTGGATGGCGCGGAAAGCGTGGGCTCCGGCGCAATGACGTTGTAAAATCCCGCCTCGGACTTAAGTACAGTCAATAACGTCCACCAAGGTCAGGAGACACCAGTGAGCAAAGTTGTTTACAAGATCGTGGAACACGCCGAAGGGTGGGCATACCAGGTCGAGGGCACCTATTCCGAGACCTTCCCTAGCGCAGATGCGGCTCGCGCCGCAGCGCGGACCGCTGCCATGGAACAAAGGCAGCCCGGCAATGATGTAGGCATCACCTTCGAAGATGCCTCCGGCCATTGGCATGAAGAGCTATCCGATGGCGACGACCGGCCGGAGGCTATTGTAGAGGGATAAGCTATCGCTCTTCTTCAAAAGTGATTGCGACGTCCGCATTTGCGGAAAGCCGCACAGTGTCGCCTTCTATGGTCGCGACCAGACTGCGCGAGACATAGTGATGGTGCCCCTTATGGCTTCCTTCGCCGCTGTCCTTCTTTGTAAGCTTGATCCGGTCCCCCTCCACGCGATCCACCGTGCCCACATGCACCCCATCGGCGCCGATGACTTTGGCGTGTTGCTTAATCTTCGAAAGGTCGACCATCTTGCATTCTTTTCAATTTGTAACAGTGAGAAAAATCAGCCTAGCATGAGTACCTAGGTGAAAAATCTGCCGTTTCAAGGAACCTGCTGACCCCTTCGGGGTTACCCTTGTACCTTCGATAGCCATTGCAAGGAGAACAGACCATGGCCAAATCGCAAGTAAAGCCCATTCCCGACGGAATGCACACCGTAACTCCGCACTTGGTTTGCAAGGGTGCCGCCGCCGCCATTGAATTCTACAAGGAAGCCTTCGGCGCCACGGAGACGGGGCGGCTGGCGGGCAAGGGCGGCAAGCTCATGCATGCCGCGGTCAAGATCGGCGATTCAACCGTCATGCTGGTCGACGAAATGCCCGAATGGGGCTCCTTGGGGCCGCAATCGCTCAAGGACTCCCCGGTCACCATCCATCTCTATGTCGATGATGTCGATAAATTCGCCAAGCGCGCTGTCGATGCGGGGGCCAAGATCACCATGCCGATAGCCGATGCCTTCTGGGGCGATCGCTATGGCCAGCTCGAAGACCCCTTTGGCCATCACTGGTCGGTAGCGACCCACATCCGCGACGTAGGCCCGGAAGAGATGGAGCTGGCCATGGAAAAAATGGGCGACAACATGGGCAACAAATAGCCCTACTCAAACCGGCTCGTCCCGCCGGAGGAAAACGGCCCCATTGCCCTTGGCGGCCCAATGATCGTCCGCGTTGAACATCGCACAGCGGTCAATCGACAGGCAACCGCAGCCGATGCAAGCCGAAAGCTTGTTGCGAAGCGTCTGCAATGAAGCGATTCTTCGATCGAAATCTATGGACCACATTTGCGAGATGCACTCCCAATCCTCGCGTGATGGCATTCGGCCATTTGGCAATGCACCAAGCGCCGACCCGCCCGTGCGGTGACTTCGGATAAGACCCTTGCGTTCATACCGGGGGACGAATGACAACTGTGGAAAAAGGCGGCGCCTGGCGCGACATGTGGGCATCGGGCCTACTGAGCCGTTTCGTCCTGCTGTGCGCGGGGATATGGCTGCACGCCGCGGATTCGCTGGTGACCGCTACCCTCGTGCCAGCCATCGTCGATGAAATCGGCGGTATCGCCTATGCCGGCTGGATGGTCTCGCTCTATCAGATTGGGGCGATCGTTGCTGGGGCGGCAACGGCCATGCTCAGCCAACGGATTGGTGTGAAGCACGTCCTGGCGGCGGCGGCGCTCGCCTATGGCTCGGGCTGTGTCCTTGCCGCTATCGCGCCCGGCATGCCGGTCTTGCTGGCAGCGAGGCTCGTCCAGGGAATTGGCGGCGGTATGATGGTTTCGCTGAGCTATGTCGCGATCCAGCAATTTTTCCCCGAGCATCTCTGGAGCCGCCTGTTCGGCATCACCGCGGCGATCTGGGCGGCGGGTTCGCTTCTGGGACCGCTGATCGGCGGTGTGTTTGCCAGTCTTGATGCATGGCGCTGGGCGTTCTGGTTTTTTGCCGTGCAGGCGGGCCTTCTGGGAACGCTGGCAATGGCTCTGCTTCCGGCTGGTTCGGGGGCCACGAAAACCGCTGGGAAGTGGCCCTTGTTTCCGCTGCTGTTGCTCACAGCCGCAACGCTTCTGATTGCCCAAGCTGGCGTCGTCGAACGAGTGGCCACCGCCATCGCCGCCTGTCTGATAGGGACAGCACTTCTTTATGCCGCCGCGAGACTGGACCAGCGGTCGTCGTCCCGGATGCTTCCGCTACAGGCGTTGAATCCGCGTCATCCTGTCGGGGCGGGTCTACTCATGTTATTCATGCTGTGCATGGCAGCGACCGGCTTCTGGGTGTACGGGCCGTTGCTCCTGAACATCATGTTCGGCACCGATCCACTCATCTCCGGTTACATTCTTGCCGGAGAGGCGCTGGCATGGAGTGCCGCCACCATGGCGGTTTCCAGCGCGCCGTTGTCCGCTGGCAAAGTTCTAATACGCACAGGCGCGGCGCTGATTGCGTTCGCCGCTGCGGGCTTTGCCGTGGCGGTTCCGGTGGGCTCATTTGCAGCGATAGTTGTCTGCGCGCTCTTGCAGGGCGTTGGATTTGGCCTTTGCTGGCCCTCGATCGTCCGTCGCATCGTGCGTTTTTCCGGCGAAAGCGATCGAAGCCTTGCAGCCGCGGCTCCCGGCACCGTTCAAAGAACTGGCTATGCCGTCGGGGCTGCTGCGGCTGGGCTTGCGGCAAATATGTCCGGTCTCGCCGATGGTATGTCCGTCGAGGCTGCCCAGACAGCAGGCTTTTGGATTTTCGCCGGATTTATGCCGGTTCTCGTCGTTGGCATGTTCTGTGCCTGGAGGTTTACGGCGGAAAGCGATGCAAGCCAGTTCTCGCGCTGAATTGCACAATAGTAGCCCTACTCAAACAAACTCGACACCGACTCCTCCCGGCTCGTCCGCCCGATGGCTTCGCCCAGCAGCGAGGCGATAGGCGTCACCCTGATGTTGCGGGCGATCTTCACCGCTTCCGTGGGCTGAATCGAGTCGGTGATCACCAGTTCCTTCAGCTTCGAAGAGGTCACACGCGTCACCGCGCCCCCGGACAGCACGCCGTGCGTGATATAGGCGGTGACGTCCTTCGCCCCCTTGGCCAGCAGCGCTTCACCGGCGTTGCACAGCGTGCCGCCCGAATCGACGATGTCGTCGATCAGGATGCAGCACTTGCCTTCCACATCGCCGATGATGTTCATCACTTCCGTTTCCCCGGCCCGCTCGCGGCGCTTGTCGACGATGGCAAGCGGCGTATCGAGCCGCTTGGCCAAAGCCCTGGCGCGCACCACGCCGCCAACGTCCGGCGACACCACCACCATATTGCCGATGTCATTATGCCGCTTGATGTCACGCACCATCACGGGGCCGGCGAAAAGATTATCGGTGGGAATATCGAAGAAGCCCTGGATCTGGCCCGCATGGAGATCAAGCGTGAGCACCCGGTCGGCCCCGGCGCGGGTGATGAGATTGGCCACCAGCTTGGCCGAGATCGGCGTGCGGGGTCCGGGCTTCCGGTCCTGCCGCGCATAGCCGAAATAGGGAAGCACGGCGGTGATGCGCTTGGCCGAAGCCCGCTTCAGCGCATCGATGATAATCAGCAATTCCATCAGATGGTCGTTGGCGGGAAAGGATGTGGATTGCACCACGAACATGTCCTGCCCGCGCACGTTCTCCAGAATTTCGACGAACACCTCCATGTCGTTGAAGCGCTTCACCACCGCCTTGGTCATCGGCAGGTTGAGGTAAGAGCAGATGCCTTCCGCCAGCGGCCGGTTGCTGTTGCCCGCAACGATCTTCATCATGCCGCTATATTTCCCTGCCCGACGGTTGCGGCGTCTATAACAACCGATTGGGTTCCATGCAAACTGGCTGTTCGCTCCAATGCTGGAACACTCCCAAATCTGTCATCGCCGCATTCATTGCGGCGACCCATCGAGCCG
>JBKKDI010000346.1:0-3313 GCA_046708645.1 Aestuariivirga sp. | reverse complement strand
AGCCGGTGACGTTCGAGCTAACGCCTTGCACGGCAACCGCACTGAAGGACAGTCGCGGACGGTCGCTCTTCACCATCGTCGCCAACGACCTCAGCAAGGCCGAGGCCGAAGCTCGGCACCGCAATGCACTTAACATGGAAGACAAGGTCTTGGTGGCGATCGGCGCGCTAGACGTGCCCAGCCTTGCGGAGATTGCCAACTCCCTCGGCTGGATAGGAAGCACCGGTGAACCGCAGAAGTCACGCGTCCATTCACTTCTCAAGCACCTTGCCGCTGACGGCATGGTTGCCAAAGGCCGAGGCGGCAAATGGCTGCTCACACCGAAGGGCAAGACGGAAGCGGGCAGCCTTCGCAATCGTTCAAACGGGTCTGAACGGTCCATGCCCGAATCCTCAACTCAATTTGCTTGAACGAACGGTCTGAACGATAAACCCAATGGAACGCACTTTATCCAATCAATTCAAACCGTTCACTCTGAACGGCTCTACCGAACGAAGGGGGGTATTTATACCCTTCCTTCGGTGCGTTCGTTCATCTCCCTTTCTATACTTAGAACGGCTGAACGGTAGGCGTCAGTCGATGTGCCGTAAGCATACACAATCCTACCATAGGAATTTAAGGGTTCCCTGCGTCAAACAGAATACGGGGGTTATTGCGACGGCGTTGCGTGAGCATTTTTCTGGTTTTCGAAATTGGGGTTGGGGTTGGGATCGAAAGGTAAAAACATGAGCAATATCAAGGCAAATACAATCAGCGCAGCCGATCTTGCGACTCTGTTGATGCTGTCGGGCGAGCGCGTTCGGGTGTTGGCAAATGAGGGTGTGCTCCAGCGCGTTGGTCGCGGCGAATACGCCCAAATCCAAAGCATCCAGGGTTACTTCCACTATTGTCGCCAACTCGCTTACGGCCGCGAGGCGGCGACAATCATCGATGAAGCGTACAAGGAAATTTGCCATCTTGAAGCCCGCGTCCGTAAACTTGAGGGCAAGCCCGAAGCTTGAGCCACCTGGCCGCCATATTGCGCCTGAACCGGGTTGCTGACGCGCTGGCCGCAGGTGTCCTGCCCGACGCCGACGACGCGGCCGATCACGCTGCGGCGCTGCGGGCGTACCTCAAAGGCGAAGAACTAGGCCGTGTACTCATAAAACCCAGCCTGAAGTCCGCTTTGATCCAAAAGCGACTGACTTGCTGCGACGCAGCGAAATGACGCGATGGGCCAATTCCGGAAGTCGACAAACTTCCTCGATATTGATTTCTTCATCCAGCCCTTAGAACACGCCTCTGAGCCTAGGAGAATCTACCGCTAGTCTCGATTTGCTGGCTGTCAGAGACATCAACCCTTGTCGACTATGTCTCGAAAGCTCTTGGGATAGGTGAACTCCATGGTCTTCCAGATCAGACGGAATCCTGGCGTGCTGAGATATCTTTTCAGTGCGTTGAAGTATGCCTCCCACACCTCATCATCAATGAGCTCTTGGCCATACTGAACAAACGCGCTGTAGAACAAGGACATTTGCACAGCGATCAATCTTTCGAACTAAAATTTCTCCTCTGCGGATAGTTTTGAAATGTCCTCGCATCCACGCAAATAGAGACCGGCATTGTTGGCAAGCAGGCCGAAAACATCTTTCTCCATGCTCATGAGAGACTGCACGGTTGCGCCCTCCGTCGCTTGCGCGTTACGTCGGATTTCAAGAACGATAAAATAGACGGAGATCAACCCGCCGACCACGCCGACACGGATGATAACGCTGTAATTTGATCCCATTGCCAACTCATGTTCAGTCCTCATGACTGTAACGCGCTGCTTGCGGAACCTGCCGGTCTGTCGACAAGGCTTTTCAGATATCAAGGACAAAACGAACTTGGTGGAGACGTGAACACTGGCATTACGTTTTTGATCAGCCCACATTCGGTGGTCCAGCTTGAATGTTAGTGCATTGATGGCCTCGGTGCCAGCGCGGGCGGTGAAGCCGGCTTGGGTTCCGCAGCCGCCCGCGCGCCCTCAACCCGCTCCGCCAGCCACGCTACCTCTGGCGCAGCGGCCAAGTACAAACTAACATTAAAACTGGACCACTCAGGTGGGGCCGATCACGAGCAGCTCATATTGACAGCTGGCACATATGCTACATTTTCACGTTTAGCTCGAACCTAAAGTGTGACTCTCGGCGGTCAGGATACTGTGCGGCTCTGGCAGACAGTCAGGATGTGGCTGTCACTGACTTGCGCGCTTGCGGGCGACGTCCTTCGAAGAGGTCGCGGTCTGCGAGCACAGTATCGGCGATGAATGCACTGAAGGCGCGTACGCGTGCTGCCCTGCGGACGTCCGGATGGGACAGCACCCAGAGATCCATTGCTCCCTCTGTAATCGGTTCGCTGACGATCCTTTGAAGTTCCAGATTGGAATCTCCAACATAACAGGGGAGAACCGCTGCACCCAAGCCACAGCGCGCCATGGCACACATGGCTTGCATGTCATCGACACGGTGACGGATCCGGGCCTTGGGATAATGGCTGTGGATGAGCATCCGGTTATAAGTCTCGTCTTGCCAGCCGATCCAGTCGAGATCTTCGACACTCGGACTGTCGGTGAGCCGCTCCTTGTTGTTCCCCGCATAAATGCCCATGGCAACCTGGAGCAACCGTCGGCCCACAAGGCTATCAGGTGGGTTGCTTGTGACACGAATGGCAACATCCGCCTCCCGCCTGCTCAAGCTGAGATGCTGGAACGTGCCGACCACGGAAAGGTTGATGTCGGGATGCAGGCGCACAAATTCGGACAAGTGCGGTCCCAGATAGAGACTGGCCAACACCTCCGTGCAGGTGAGCCGCAACTCGCCTTTCACACTGAGATCCTTGCCGGCCACGCGTCTGTCGATGCCAGCCACTGTCTCTTCAACATGCTGAACTGTCTCGAAGATCTCGTCGCCGGCCGGCGTGAGGACATAGCGGTTTTCGATGTGGTCGAAGAGGCGAACACTTAAGCGCGCCTCCATCGCCGCCAACCTGCGCGAGACGGTTGGCTGGCTCACGCCGAGATCGCGGCCCGCAGCCGACAGCGATCTGGCGCGTGCGACAGCAAGGAAGTAGCGTAGGTCGTCCCAGCTCATAGCTCTTCAATTTTGAAGAGGAACTATACGGCATTGCCTCTCACGCTTCAACGGTGTCTGTTGCTAACGTTGTCGCGTCCCGGGAAACCGGCTGGAGCGGGCGGAGTAAATGGGCACTTATGATGTCATCGTGATCGGTCTGGGCGTGATGGGTGGCGCGGCCGCCTATCATTGCGCCAAACGCGGTGCACGCGTCCTAGGGC
>JBKKDI010000345.1:0-4421 GCA_046708645.1 Aestuariivirga sp. | reverse complement strand
ATCTCAACCTGGGCCCAGCTCGATCAACATGCCAAGCCCATCATCCTGTGCAACATCGAAGGCTACTGGGATCCCCTGGTGCGGCTGTTCGACCACATGCGGGCGGAGAAATTCATCCGCGAGGGGCTCGAATTCAAGATGGATGTGGTGAAGACCGCGGAAGATGTGATTCCCGCCTTCGAATACCGGCTACAGGCGACACGCGCCAAGGTTCCCGCCGAGCCGTTGCTGGGAAAGCTTTAGCGCGGTCGCGAGGGCGTTGAGGCAGCCGGCTTGTTGTAACCAATCAGTCAGCCCGTAGATGTGTTAGCTTCAAGACAAGTCCGAGGATGGTCAAGGAGATCGATGCGCCTACAACGCCCGATACAAACGGGGCCAGAACCGGGTTGTTTGGCACGAGCTCTCCCCACTTCAAAAAGAACATTCCCGCCGAACATGCTCCTGCCGCGCCGACCAGCCAGTTGGCACGGGCCGGCAAACCCGAGTCGCCAACACGCAATGTCTCAAGCCAGCCGCACACGGCGCCAACGATGAGCCAAATTGCAATCGAAAGAACTGGAACCCCAAGCACTGCCATGCGCAATTATCCCCTTCTTTGAAGTTTAATTGGATGCTTGCTCCACCCGTTCGACCCGATAGGTTCTGTTGGCGGCAAATTGTCCTGATAGCGTGTCTTTCTCGCCAGTGGACCATTCAACCTCAATGCGGGAGACCTCCGCATGATCTGCAAGGCCAAAGTGGGCGTAAGCGGCGTCGAAAGACCCGAAACCTCCGCTCAACATCAGCTCGCGTACCTGCATCCTGCTTTCATTCTCTCCGTAGAAAATCCGTATCTTGCTGCCAATTCCGAAGCGATTGCCCTTTGAATCGCGAAGCTCGATCTTGATCGAATTCGATTCCTGATTGTTGTTCCAATAGGCGATCAGCGGCCCGTTTTGGCTTGCCGCTACCATGTCGATGTCTCCGTCATTGTCAAAATCGGCGGCCGCGGCGCTGCCGATAATCCCATAATCCTCAAAACCCGTTTCACGCGTCTGGTTCGAGAATTTCAGATCCCCTTTATTACGCAAATATACCTTCGACGGAGATACTTCCTGCAGACCCCAAAAGCCGTTGAAGATAATGATATCCTGCAATTCCGCATTTGACGAAGCAATCGCCTTGACATCCCAGCTCCATCCGCCGATTTCGAAACCCGCCGATTTCGCGATATCTTTAAACTTGCCATCCTTGTCTTGTGAAAGCAGGACGTTTCGCCCTTGAATTTGCGGAATGTCGTTTTCGTATGACAGGTCTTTCGGTTCCTTCTTGCTTTCAAACATGGTCTTGCAGTGCGTCTTCTGCCTGATGTACCGATCATCAATGCGGTCGCACAAATCCGGCCGGTTTTGCTGAACGGCGATATCCCTCTTGATCATGGCTTTGCAGTCGTTGATGTCGTCTTTCGGCATTGCGGCGCAATTTTGCGCATAATTGAGATCGAGCGAGAAAACGCCCAGCCTGTACCAGGAGTGGATATCGATGTTAGCCTGACAGGCATTGCGATCTTCCGGACGCTCGATATCGGAACAAAATTCGTCCCAGGGCCGCGTCAGCAGCCGGTCCGACATATTGTCGGCCGTGCCCGCGATCTGCGACAGGAGCATTTCCACCTTGCCGTCGTTATTGAGGTCCGCCGTCTTGATGGACATTGTGGTGTGCGTCGTTACCGGGATGATGCCGTCTTTCCGCGCGATCTTTTTCAATCCGCCTTTTCCGTCGCCGGTGAAGAAGTTGTCGGGCTGGTTGAAATCGTTGGCTTCGGCATAGTCCAGGAGGCCATCCATGTTGAAGTCGCTGAAGAGAATGCTCAGCGTGTCGCCGGGCTCCGCCGGAACGGCAAGGAATTGCTCGCCGCTCAGGCGGCCAAGCTTGTTGAAGACAATCCGGTTTTCATCCCTTTCCGTCGGCAGCCTGCCCAATCGCGTTCCCTGATGATTCCCAAGAGCCAGATCGAGATACCCGTCCCGGTTCAGGTCGCCGAAACCTGCAACAAGCGAAACCAGAGCGTCCGGCCGATTGGCAATGGGACTAAGGCTGCCCGCATCGAATTCGCCATTGTTGTTTCTGAGCCAGAAATTACCGCTGAGGTAAGTGGATACGTAAAGATCGAGCCAGCCATCGTTGTCGATATCGGCCGGGATGGCGTTGAATACGGTCTTGCCGGCAAGCCCGGGCACATCGAACCGCCCCTTGGCGAACTGTCCCTTGCCGTCATTGAGGAAGATGAATATCCCCTCTGAATTGTCGATGGAGGACAGGATAACGTCGTCGTCGCCGTCATTGTCGATGTCGGCCGCGGCAACGCTGCCGGGTGTAAAGTTGAACGGCGTGAACATGCTTTTCATGCCGAACTTGTTGGCGCGGTCGATGCCGCGGTGCCATGCTTCCATCCGGGTGAACAGTTTTTCTCCCGCGGGTGAGCGGCTCCCGTATCCCGCCGCGGTCAGCACAATGCCGGAATCATTCCGTTCGGTTGTGAAAGCAACCGCCTCTCCCGCCTGCGCCTGGGAGACGAGGCTGAAACCTTTGAACAAGCCGCCCAGCGTCTCGAGAACCTGTTCGGCTTTCCAGTTCCGGTAATACTCAACGCCGACGCCCCCAACAACGCCTGTCACCACAATGGCGGCAGCCACAAGAATCGCCGCTCTTGAGGAGATCGTCTGGCTGACGACGATATACGAGTAGATGCTATAGCTGCCCAGTGTGATCAACAGCACCATCACCAGGCTTACCGGCAATCCGCTGTTGAGCAGCACGGCCGCGAGGACGATATCGAATGCCATCGGGACAGGAGCGAAGATGCCGACGAGGGCGACGATGAGTATCGTTCCGATGTTCACCGGCAAATCGGTCAGCAACTCGAATGGCACGAGAGTGGCCACCACGGCTCCCAGAAACCCGGCCAGGATCATCATGGGAACGGTCATGCGTGAGATGAACCAGAAATCCTGCAGGAAATCACGGAAGAAACCGAAGACCCCGCTGGCGAGATTTTCATGCCGGTTTGTGCCGATCTTGATGGAATTGACGATGCAGGAATCCACCGCGGCGTCCGGAACCTGCAACTGTGCCTTGGGCAAAGTACGGCAAATCAGCGGCACGGCCACGAGAACGATGAGCAGCGTCAGCACGATTTTCGTAGCCGCCAGATAGAATGGCAGCAAGGCGAAGGCCATGGAAACGACGATGACATTGAAGGTCGGAGACGCAATCATGGCGGAAAGCGCTGTCTCGGCGCGGGTTCCGCCCTTGTACATGCCCGCGGCGATCGGGCTGGCGCAGTTCACGCAGACTCCGAGCGGCGCGCCGATCGCCATGCCCAGAATGGAGTTGGCGAAGCCGCTCTTGAAGCTCCGCTTCGGCAAGTAACGCAGCATGGTCAGGAAGGCCGCGCCAAACAGCACGCCGAACATCATTCCGCGCCTGTTTGTGTAAATCCAGTTTACCGTTGTGTAGCCGATTTGCTTCCATAGCGGCCAAGTCAGGTCAATCTGGTATTTGGCTTCGAAACTGAGTGGATCCTGAAGTTGCAGCGCGCCGGCCATGAGAGCCTTGTCGTTCAGGTTGGGATAGCGCGATTGCAGCCAGAAAACGGCCGCGAAGGCTGTGAGGGCCATAACCGCGAGAGTCAGCCGGTAACCATAACCCCGCGTTGCGATAGCGCTAATCATGCTGTTCTCCCTGCCTGCTCCGCGTTTTCCCCAATCAGAGTCCCGCGAGAGCGTTAAGGCCGTCGGCAATCCCGTCCATCTTGATGGTGAACACGATAGTCTTGCCGTTGGTGCCGTCAATGCCAAGTTTGACGTTTTCAATCTTGCGCAACCTCTTGAGCAACGCGGCGTCCGGGCTGAGGCGGGTGAGGCAGCCTGCAGGCCCGCACGAAAAGTACGGAATACGCTGGAGCTTCCCGTCTTCCAGGCTGAGTCGAAGGCCGGACGCGATAAGGACGTCCCCTGGAGTGGTGATCTCCATCAGCAGTTTTTTGTCCTTGTTGTAGCCGATCAGCCAGTTGACGACTGCCACCTTGCGTTTGTTATCGATGAGTGCCAGGCGCGCCACGCATTTTTCCGGTTCAGTGTCCGGCGCATCCGGACAGATGACTGTCCACTGGCCATATTTCGTTTGCTTGTTTTTCTTCGTTGCGGCTTCAGTTGCCGCGAGATCCGCTTCGGGGCTTGGGTTCAGCCTGACGTCGGGAGCCGCGTCGGCCTTCACACCGTCCGAACTAACCGCCGCCGCCAGATCGCCCTGGGCCGCGGGCGCGCCCGAGGAAAGAAAATCCGTTGAAATGAAGCCGGCGGCAAAACCGATGCCGATTGCGGCCACTATCGCGACTGACGCCATGAGCACTATCACTCTTGTCATTGATGTTCACATTT
>JBKKDI010000344.1:0-3356 GCA_046708645.1 Aestuariivirga sp. | reverse complement strand
TTTTCATCCTCGGTCATCACCAGCGAGCGGCGCTCGGCCCCCATCATCACCTTGTCCTTGGCCTCTTCGAATTCGTGCTGGGTCACCATGCGCTTGTTGCGCCGCGCCGCCAGCAGGGCTGCTTCGTTCACCAGATTGGCAAGATCAGCTCCGGAAAAACCCGGAGTGCCCCGCGCAATGACCTTGGTATCGATGCCGGGCGCCAAGGGCACGTTCCGCATATGCACCTTGAGTATCTTTTCGCGCCCCATCACATCGGGATTGGGCACCACGATCTGCCGGTCGAAACGGCCCGGGCGAAGCAGGGCCGGATCGAGCACGTCGGGGCGATTGGTTGCGGCGATCAGGATCACGCCTTCGTTGGCCTCGAAGCCATCCATCTCCACAAGTAGCTGGTTCAGCGTCTGCTCGCGCTCGTCATTGCCGCCGCCAAGGCCCGCACCCCTATGGCGGCCTACGGCGTCAATCTCATCGATGAAGATGATGCAGGGCGCGTTCTTCTTGGCTTGTTCGAACATGTCGCGCACCCGCGAGGCGCCGACACCCACAAACATTTCGACGAAGTCCGATCCCGAAATGGTGAAGAACGGAACATTGGCTTCCCCGGCGATGGCCCGTGCCAGCAGCGTCTTGCCGGTGCCCGGCGGGCCGATCAACAGCGCTCCCTTCGGAATTTTGCCGCCAAGCCTTTGGAACTTGTGGGGATCCTTGAGGAAGTCGACAATCTCGACGAGATCGTCCTTGGCTTCGTCAACGCCCGCCACGTCCTCGAAGGTGACCCGGCCGTGCCGCTCCGTCAGGAGCTTTGCCTTGGATTTTCCGAAACCCATGGCCTTGCCGGAGCCTGCCTGCATCTGGCGGATGAAGAAAATCCAAACTCCCACCAGCAGTACCATCGGCAGCCAATAGATCAGCGCATTGGACAGGAAAGACTCACTCTGCGCGGCGCGGAAGGTAATCTGGATATTCTTGGCCCGCAGTTCCTTGATCTGGTCTTCATACAGATAGAGCGGGCCGGTGGTTTGCACGCTTGAGCCGTCGGAAAGCTTGCCGACGATCGACTCCCCGCTGATCGTGATCGACTGAATGGAGCCGGTATTGGCCTTGTCGATGAATTCCGAATAGCTGATCTCGCCGGGAGTCACGCGGCCGACCTGTCCCTGAAACAGGCTGAAGAGCGCGAAGAGCAAGAGGGCAATGACGATCCAGACGGCGAAGTTGCGGAATTGATTCACTGGTCCCTCAAGTCTAGCCAAAGCGGCTTTAACGGCTCGGCGCCATTGTCCCAAACATGCAGTGTAACATAGGTCGCGCCGAAAGCGTTTCCAAGCGCCACATCAGTGTAAATGAGGTGTTAGCGCTTCCACCATGGCTGAAACACGGCAGCAGCGCCTGAACCATATCCAAGATGGGGGACCGCAATGGTCTCGCTGCCCTGCATAATCGCGGGAAGTCCGGCCTGCACAAACCATGGAAGGTTCTTGCAACGTGGCAAGGGTTTAGCACAAAGCACTGGAATGACGTGATTTCCAGCCAAAGAGCGAACTTCGAATCTGCCGTCCCACAATACCCGTCCCTCAGCCGGCACGGTCACGGGCGTGGGATCGATCCGGCGCGGCTCCCGCCCGATGAGCAGATGATCCTTGCGGCGCGCGATGATGGCCCCGCCCAGCGTGCGGCGGCTGCCGCCTACGTCCACCCACGCGGCCAGGAGTTGTAGTTCCCCCGGCTCCGGCATTTTTCCTGACCCGAAGCGGCCGATCAGCCACCCAAGGATGCGTGGCTTGAGCTCCTCCGTCTGATCGGCGAATGCCTCCAGCGGAACCACGCAATGACCGGTGCCGAATTCTTGCACATGAAGTTTTACCCAATCGTCCGTCGCACCCCAAAGTCCCTGTACCGCCTCGTTCACCCGCCGTGCCAGTTGAGCCAAGCCTTCAGCCGTGATGCCAAGCTCCCGGAGGGCCGGCATCGCCTTGCGGATGCGGACGCGCTCGAAGCGTTCGTCGTCATTGCTCGGGTCTTCAATCCAGCCTAGCTCAACGGATGAGAGGTAAGCACGGAGATCGTCCCTCTTCTCTCCCAGCAACGGGCGAAACAGCTCCGTGTCGTTCCAGCGGCCGACGCGATAGATGCCGGCAAGACTGTCGAGGCTCGTGGTCCGCGCCAGCCGCATCAGCACCGTCTCGGCCTGGTCGTCCAGCGTGTGTGCGGTGAGCAGCACCGGCGCATCGTTGTGGCGGCACCATTCCGACATCAGCGCGTAACGCGCTGCCCGGGCCTTGGCCTGAATGCCGGTCTGCGGCTTGGCCGAATTCCATCGCAGAATGACATGCGCCAGCCCTGCCTGCGCCGCCCATTCCCCCACCTGCCGGGCCTCGTATGCTGAGTCCGCTCTCAGCCCATGGTCCACCGTGAGAACAGTCAGCCGCGGCGGGCCTTGCCATTGCACGGCAAGGCGTAGAAGCGCCACCGAGTCGGACCCGCCGGAAACGGCGAGCGCCACGTGCCTCCGCGAGGCGATGGGTTGAAAAAGCCGGTTGGGATCAGGCCGAGCAGCCGGCACGCTTGGCTTCGGCTTGGGCCCGCTTCCTGGCTTCGACCGCTTTCGGATACTCGCTGCTCACGGCATCGTAGGACGCGCAGGCCTGTTGCTTTTGCCCCATGCGGTCGAGCGAAATGCCAAGTTTCAGCAAGCTGTCCGCCGCCCGGCGGCTCTTGGGATATTGCTTGTAGCCCCGGAGAAACGCCTGTGCCGCCTGGCGGAAATCGCTCTGGGCATAGTAGGTCTCACCCAGCCAATATTGGGCGCTGCCAGCCAGGCTATGGTCGGGAAACTTTTCGATGAAAGTGCTGAACCCCGCCTCTGCCTCGCCAAACTGGCGGCGGAGCAGGCTTTCGTTGGACCGTTCATAAAGCGACTCGGGTGAATCGGGGCTGAGCGAAACGGTTTCGATACCGTCCGTATTGTCCCCGTCTGCGCCGCCCTGGATCATGCTGGCATCGGCGCCCGGCTCTTGCTGGGCCGGAGCAACCAGAACCTGGCCCTCGAAGCCGCCGTCGTCGGGAACTTTCGCAGAGTTGCTGAGAGATCCTAAAATCTTTGGACCGGGAGCCTGCCCGATTACCGTTTCAGTTTCCGAGCCGTCCTCGTTGACGATGGTTTTCATATCGGTCTGCTCCTCGGAGGTACGGGCCAGCGGCTGGCCGTCGATCTGCTCGATGCCCTGATCTGCGTTAGCGTTCTGGCCAGCCACTTGCTTTGCCCTGGCCGGCTCCTGGGGAACGCTGTCAATGGCGCCCGTGTCGCTCCCCCCGGGCTGGCCCTTCAGTTGCTTGACCTGGAAGGTAAGCTC
>JBKKDI010000343.1:0-5982 GCA_046708645.1 Aestuariivirga sp. | reverse complement strand
ATTACCCCCCCCACCCGCCACCCCCCACCGGGCCCCCCAGGCCCCCGCCCCCCCCCCGGCGGTTCCGCGCAAGGAGGAAGTTAATGCGTGATCCCCTCCGCGACATGGCCCGATCGCTCCGAAAAAGCATGACGCCGGAGGAGGTCAAGCTTTGGGTTCGCCTTAGAGAATTCCGCGAGCGTGGATTTCACTTTCGGCGTCAGGCGCTGGTGTGCGGCTATATCGTTGACTTTATCTGCAAGTCGCAAAAACTTGTTGTGGAGGTTGACGGTGGTCAACATGGCGAACCTGGGGGAGCCGCCCGCGATCTGATCCGCGATGCGAATTTGCGTAATGGCGGCTATAGAATTGTCAGATTGTGGAATGGGGAGGTGAACCGGAATCCCGACGACGCGGCGGATACAGTTCTGGCTGTTTTGACAGGGAGCGACGGCGAGACCCCACCCGTCGCGCATTCGCGCGCCACCCTCCCCACGCTGCGCGTGAGGAGGGAGGGATGACACGCAAGCAGAAGCGCTTATCCGTGACTCTCGCCGGGCTCGCCGTGCTGGGTGTTGCCGCGGGACTCGTGCTGTTTGCGCTCCGCGATACTATCGTCTTCTTTTATACGCCGAGTGAAGTCGTGGAGAAGGGTGTGCAACCGGGTCAGCGCCTGCGCCTCGGTGGCCTGGTGGAGAAGGGAAGCTGGAAAAAGGCTGAAGGGACGCTGAACAATTTCGTCGTCACTGACACGATCAAGACATTACCGGTCACCTACAATGGCCAATTGCCCGATCTTTTCCGTGAAGGGCAGGGCGTGGTGGCTGAAGGCGTGCTCAATGCCAGCGGCGTCTTCGTGGCCGATACGATTCTCGCCAAGCACGATGAAAACTATATGCCCAAAGATCTGGCCGACAAGCTGAAGGAAAAAGGCGTGTGGCAGGAAGGGCGGGCCGCTCCATGATCCTGTCAACCCTCATGCTGAGGTGCTTTGCCGAAGGCAAAGCCTTGAAGCGTTCTCGCAACGGATGCAGACCCTTCGAGGCCCGGCTTCGCCGGGCACCTCAGGGTGAAAATATTAGAGTGACTTCATGATCGCCGAGATTGGCCACTTTGCTCTCATGCTGGCGCTCGGCGCGGCGCTGTTTCAATTCGCCGTGCCGCTGGCGGGCGCACAGCGCGGCGATTTTGGTTTGATGCGCGCGGCGGCTCCAGCGGCGCTTCTGCAACTCGTGCTGCTAGCGGGCGCCTTCGCGGCGCTGACCCATGCCTATCTGATTTCCGATTTCTCGGTTGCCAATGTTTTCGAGAACTCCCATTCCGCCAAGCCGCTCATCTACAAGTTTGCCGGCGTGTGGGGCAACCACGAGGGCTCGATGCTGCTGTGGGTTTTGATCCTCGCGGTCTTTGGCGCCGCCGTTGCTGTCTTCGGCGGAAACCTGCCGCTGGAACTCAAGTCCCGCGTGCTCGCCGTGCAGGGTTCGATCGGTGCTGCTTTCCTTGCGTTCTCGGTTCTGACGTCCGATCCCTTCACCAGGCTTGATCCAGCACCCATCGAGGGCAATGGGTTGAATCCCGTTCTGCAAGATGTGGCACTCGCCTTTCATCCGCCGTTTCTCTACGCCGGCTATGTGGGCCTTTCGATTGCCTTCTCCTTCGCGGTGGCTGCCCTGATCGACGGTAAGGTCGATGCCGCCTGGGCGCGCTGGGTGAGGCCATGGACCCTTGCCGCCTGGATGTTCCTGACCGTGGGCGTCGCCATGGGGTCCTGGTGGGCCTATTACGAATTGGGCTGGGGCGGCTGGTGGTTCTGGGACCCGGTCGAAAATGCGAGCTTCATGCCCTGGCTGGTGGCGACGGCGCTGTTGCACTCCGCCATCGTCGTCGAGAAACGCAATGCGCTCAAAATCTGGACGGTGCTGCTGTCGATCCTCGCTTTTTCCCTGTCGCTTATCGGCACCTTCCTCGTGCGCTCTGGCGTCTTGACTTCGGTTCACGCCTTCGCCGTCGATCCGGCGCGGGGCGTCTTCGTGCTGGGCATACTCTGCGTGTTCATCGGCGGAGCGCTGGCGCTGTTTGCCTGGCGGGCTCCCGCTATCAAGGCGGGCGGCGTGTTTCAGCCGGTGAGCCGCGAGGGCGCACTTGTGGTCAACAATCTGCTGCTGTGCGTGGCGGCTCTTTCGGTTTTCATCGGCACGCTTTATCCGCTGGCGCTCGAAACGCTCACCAACGAAAAAATTTCTGTGGGCCCGCCTTACTTCAATCTCACCTTCGGATTGATTGTGCTGCCGCTTCTGCTGCTGGTGCCGGTGGGGCCCATGCTGTCATGGAAGCGCGGCGATCTCACGGGCGCACTCCGCCGCTTGTGGATTGCGCTGACCGTTGCCGCCACTGTGGCATTGGTCATTTTGATCACGCATGTGCGGGGGCCGTGGCTGGCACCCGTCGGCATGGCGCTGGGCGCGTGGCTCGTGACAGGAGCTTTGCTCGATCTTGCCGGAAGGATCGCGCTTCTCAGGGTGCCGTTGCGCACCAGCCTTTCGCGCCTTGCCGGTCTTCCGGGCTCTTCCCTCGGAGTTGTCTTCGCCCACGGCGGCCTTGGCATCATGGTGATGGGCATAATCGCGATTTCGCTGTGGAAGACGGAAGTGATCATCGCCATGAAGCCGGGCGAGACGGCTCAGGTGGGCGCCTACACGGTGACGTTTCAAGGTGAAGCACCGCTGACGGGGCCGAACTATACGGGCCGAACTGGCCGCTTCCTGGTGACCCGCGGCGGCGATGAAATAACCACTCTCACCTCCGAGAAGCGCGAGTTCAAGCCCAGCGGCGCGCCGACGACGGAGGTGGGCCTTCATCAGACTCTTGCCGGCGACCTTTACGTGGTGATGGGCGATGCAAACGGCGAGGGCCGCCGCTCCATGCGGATGTATTTCAATCCGCTGGTCAACTTGATCTGGATCGGCGCCTTGATGATGTTCGCGGGCGGCGCCTTCTCGCTGGCTGACCGGCGCTACCGCCTCGGCGTGCCGATGCGGGTGACAAAGGCCGAGGCGGTGGCGGCGGAATGAAACTGTTCAAATATCCCAATATTTTCCCTTCTCCCCCTGCGGGAGAAGGTGGCGCGAAGCGCCGGAAGAGGGGGTGGTTCCGCATTTCCGGCTCAAGGCGAGACTCGCTGAACCAGCCCCCACATCCGTCTCGCGCTTGCGGCGCGATCCACCTTCCCCCGCGAGGGGGGAAGGGGAAAGGACGTTTAGCTGTTGCACGGGCCGGAGGGATGACATTGCTTATGGCGCTGGCTTTGCCAGCCTTCGCGGTGCAGCCGGATGAAATTTTGAAAGACCCGCTGCTTGAAGCGAGAGCGCGGGAGCTTTCTGGGAGTTTGCGCTGTCTTGTCTGTCAGAACCAGTCGATCGACGATTCGGATGCGCCGCTGGCCCGGGATTTGCGCTTGCTCATTCGCGAGCATCTGGTGAAAGGCGAGACAAACGCGGCGATCTTCGCCTACGTCACGGACCGCTATGGCGATTTTGTCCTGCTCAAGCCGCGTCTCAACGTCAGCACGCTGCTGCTTTGGTTTGCGCCCTTCGCGGTCCTGCTAATGGGCATTTTCGCACTGTGGCGCCGCAGCAGGAGATCCGCAGCGGCTGAACAGCCGCTGAACGAGGCGGAAAAGGCCGCGCTGCGCGGGATGGGGGAATAGGTTACCAAACTTTCATGTTTCCGAAAGGTGCATGTAAGGCGAAGCCGCCCATATGTCTTCCTTCCAATTCACCCTGATGGAGGAAAACTGTCCATGTCCAAACTCACATCGAGCCCGCGCACCCTCAGCATGATTGCCGCGGGTCTTCTTCTGGCGACCACCTTGACCACCGCAACGGTCTTCTCCCCGCTCGCTCCAGTCCAGGCGCAAAGCGCCGCCGCCTTCGATCCTTCCCGCGGTGTTGCCGACCTTGTCGAAAAGGTTATGCCGGCGGTTGTCAGCGTTCAGGTGAAATTCGCCAATGCCGCCAATGAAGCGCCGGGCGGCGAGCGCGTGTCACCCAACATTCCGGAAGAGTTCTTCAATCAGTTTCCACAATTCCGGCAAGGCCAGCCCTTCCAGGGCCCCCAGCGCCGCGGCGGTCAGGCCGAGGGCTCAGGCTTCATCATTTCGGCCGACGGCTACGCCGTCACCAACAATCACGTGGTGAAGGACGGCCAAGAGGTAAACGTCAAGCTCGAGGACGGTTCGGACTACGATGCCACCGTGATCGGCACCGATCCCATGACCGATTTGGCCCTCATCAAGATCAAAGGCGACAAGCCCTTCAAATTCGTCAAATTCTCCAACACGGAGCCCCGCGTCGGCGATTGGGTGATGGCGGTCGGCAACCCGTTCGGCCTCGGCGGATCGGTGACGACGGGCATTATTTCGGCCCGCGGCCGCGACATCGGCTCTGGCCCCTACGACGACTTCCTGCAGATCGACGCCTCGATCAACCGGGGCAACTCGGGTGGGCCCGCCTTCAATCTCGAAGGCGAAGTGATCGGCATCAACACCGCGATCTTCTCACCCTCGGGCGGCTCGGTCGGCATCGGCTTCGCCATCCCGGCCTCGACTGCGGAAAACGTTATCGCCAGCCTCAAGGGCGGCGGTTCCGTGACGCGCGGCTGGCTTGGCGTGCAGATTCAGCCGGTGACCAATGAAATCGCCGAGAGCCTGGGCCTCAAGACTAGCACCGGTGCTATCGTGGCCGATGTGACGGAAGATTCTCCGGCACTGGCCGCGGGCCTCAAAACCGGTGACACGATCCTCAAGGTCGATGGCAAGGATATTGCCGACGCCCGCGATCTCGCCAAGCGCGTGGCGCGCATCAAGCCCGAAAGCACCGTCCCGGTAACGATCGTGCGTGACGGCAAAACCATGGATGTGACGGTGAAAATCGGCACCATGCCCGAAAGTCAGCGCATGGCAAGTGCCGGAGGTAGTTCGGACAGCAGCCCGCTGAAGGGCCTTGGCATTCAGGTGGCTCCGGCGGCCGATGGCGAGGGCGTGACTGTAACCACCGTCGAGCCCAACAGCCCGGCGGCGGAGTTTGGCCTGAAGCAGGGCGACGTTATTCTGGAAGTCGCCGGCCATGAGGTGCGTGGAACCGCCGACATCAGGGACGCGCTGAAATCGGCCGGCAAGAAGCGCGTGCTGATGCTGGTGCGCTCCGGCGATACGCAGCGGTTTCTTACCCTGCCTCCCAACCAGGGCTAAGCAAAAATCTCCACTCTAATCTCCCTCCCCCTTGCGGGGAGGGGTTAGGGGTGGGGGTCTGGTGGTGGCGCATTGAATTAAAGGAAGCATCCGATAGGTCAGAGCGACCCCCACCCTTTATCCCTCCCCGCAAGGGGGAGGGAAAACGAGGAGGGACAACACGCTGAGTGTTGCCTCGCCCTTCTCATGAGGTCCGGAACATGCAACCTAATGCGCAGACACACGTAAACCCGTCTAAACCGGAGATCGTCCGTCAGTCCATGCGCATCCTGGTTATTGAAGACGACCGCGAAGCCGCCACCTGGCTCATCAAGGGACTGGCGGAGAGCGGCCATGTGGCCGACCATGCCGCGGACGGCGATGAGGGACTAGGCATGGCCATGGAAGGCAAGCATGATGTGCTCATCGTGGACCGCATGCTCCCGAAACTCGACGGTCTCGGCCTCATCCGCGCGATCAGGAATGCCGGCATCAAGACTCCGGTTCTGATCCTGAGCGCCCTGGGCGATGTTGACGAAAGGGTGAGGGGCTTGCGTGCGGGCGGCGACGATTATCTCGGCAAACCCTATTCGTTTTCCGAATTGCTGGCCCGTGTCGAAGGTCTCGGGCGCCGCAAGGCTGAGGCGCTGCCGGAGACCAAGCTGCGCGCCGCCGATCTCGAAATCGATCTTCTCACCCGCAACGTGACCCGCATGGGCCGCCCGATCCTACTGCAACCGCGCGAATTCAAGCTGCTTGAATATCTGGTGCGCAAT
>JBKKDI010000342.1:0-6482 GCA_046708645.1 Aestuariivirga sp. | reverse complement strand
TATGCTTTCATCGAGATTGAGCTAAAATAGCGTTTCCAACAAGTACAATATTCAGAGAGAAGATTTGACCAACAAGCCAACCAACAAATTGCTGTATGACGCCATCAGGGACCGAGGCACGGCCTATCTGATGGTCTTTCGCGAACTCAAGGCCCGCTACGGCGAAGATGAAGCCAAGGACGTGATGCGAAGTGCAAGTCGCGCCCATGGTCTTTATGTCGGCAAATCGCTCGCAGGCTGCGCCCCGAGGGACTTCGAATGTATGGCAAAAGGCTTCGCGAAATCACCAGATGACGGTTCGGTGTTTTGCCCGGACATCCGGCGGCTCGACAACACATGTCTCGAAGTGAAGATGATGGCATGCCCGATCAAGGACGCATGGGTTGAGGCCGGATGCCGCCAAGAGGAAATCGTCACCTTGCTTTACTGCGCCTCCGCGCTTGACGAGGCGACTCTGGAAGCAGCGGGCTTCGACTTTGAGATTGAACTCTGGTCCCCCGGACAGGAGGGCTGTTGCCTGACCCGGATTACAGAGAAGACCGAACTGTGAATCCCACCCACCTGCCTAATTTTTTCTAGGACACTATTGACAACCTCCTCCACTAGGATTATACTGCTCCGCAACGGTTCCAGAAAGGAGGGACAATGTCGCGAGTGTTTCGAAATTGCTGGAGCCGTATGCAGCGCCTGCGGAAGTGGGGAGGGAACACGCCCCGCCTCTCCGGGAGCTTTAGGCTAGACCCTTGGACACTACGACCCGAGCGCCTTAAATGGCTAAACAACCCCAGCGGCAAACTTAGGAAACCGTGCGATCTGGGGCTCTGCAAGAGCAAACCTGAAGCAAAAACCCCTGCGTCTTCCTTGAAAAAGGCCTCAAAGCGCCGCCTCGCGCGGAAACGCGCGAATGGCGCCAGAGGTTGCCCGGCTTCGAGCCGATCTCCCAACTTCCAATCCCTTTGTACGTACAGGCTTGAAGTCATGGGCAGGGACATACCCTCCTGCTTTCTTCTTGAGCCCCGGGCAAGGCTAACCATGCAGACATGCTCCCCCTCATAAACTGAAACTTTGTCCCAACGAGGGGGTGACAAGCAGCACTTGCGTTGCTACATAGCCCACGACCCCAAGACATCCTAACGCGGGATGGAGCAGCCCGGTAGCTCGTCAGGCTCATAACCTGAAGGTCGTTGGTTCAAATCCAGCTCCCGCAACCAAAAAGCCCGTCAGCTCCAATGAGTTGGCGGGCTTTCCCGTCTCAGCGCCCGTAGAGATAGGACGGCAGCCACATGCCGATCGCCGGAAACATGTAGAGCAGCGCCATGGCGATGAGGACGATCACGATAAACGGCATGACGCCCGCAAAAATATCGTTGATCGACACATGCGCGGGCGCCACACCCTTGAGATAGAAAGGCGCCATGGCGACGGGCGGCGATAGGAACGAGGTCTGGATGTTGAGCGCGATCAAGAGTCCGAAGAACAGGGGATCGATGCCGAAGTGATCGAGCAGCGGCAGGAAGATCGGCACGAAGATGACGATGATTTCGGTCCATTCCAGCGGCCAGCCGAGGATGAAGATGATGATCTGCGCCACCAGCAGAAACATGAAGGGCGAAAGATCGAGGCCCACGACGAAATCCTTGATCACCGCATCGCCCCCCAGGATGGCGAACACCGCCGAGAAGGTGAACGAGCCCACGAACAGCCAGCCGATCATGGCCGAGGTTCGCGCCGTCAGATAAACTGACTCCTTGAGTTTCTCGAAGGACAGCGAGCGATAGGCGGCGGCCAGCACCAATGCGCCAAGCGCACCGATGGCGGCGGCCTCCGAAGGTGTCGCCAGCCCGAACATAATGGCGCCCAGCACCGAGAAGATGAGCAGCGCCAAAGGCACGAAGGCGATGAGAAGTTCATAGATGATCGTGGCCACGGGAACATTGCGTTCCTCCGGCGGCAAGGGCGGTGCCAGCGCCGGATTGATCATGGCGCGGATCATCACATAGACCATGTACATGCCGGCCAGCATGAGCCCCGGAAACAACGCGCCCGCATAAAGCTGCACCGGCGAGACACCCGCCGTGGCGCCGTAGAGGATCAGCATGATGCTGGGCGGAATGAGAATGCCGAGGCAGCCGCCCGCACACACCACGCCAGCCGAGAGCTTCACGTCGTAGCCGTGCCGCAGCATGGCCGGAAAAGCCAGCAGGCCCATGAGCGTTACCACCGCGCCGACGATCCCGGTGGCCGTGGCAAAGAGCGCGCAGGTGGCCAGCGTGGCAATGGCAAGGGAACCGGGCAGCCCTCCCGCCGCCAGCTGGATCGAGCGGAACAGCCGGTCGAGGATATTGGCCCGCTCCACGATATAGCCCATGAACACAAACAGCGGCACCGAGATCAAAATATCGTTGGTCATCACCGACCAGGTTCGCTGCACGAGCAGCGACATGACCGGCTGCCAATTGCCGTCGAAGGCAAGGAAGGCAAATCCCACCCCAATGGCCATGAGGGTGAAGGGGATGGGAAAGCCCAGCATGTTCAGCCCGACGAACAGAAGAAGCATGAACACGCCGAGTTGCGGGTCGGTCATGGCTTGGCTCCCTCGCCCGCATGCTGTTCGAGAATAACCTTTTCGAGCTCCTCCACATCATGCAGCCGCTGCGGCCAGGCGCCGGTGCGCAAGCAGACGAGACAGCGGACAACTTCGACCACGCCCTGCAACAGCAGCAAAACGCCCGTTGCCGGAATGAGCATCTTGTAGTGATAAATCGGCAGCCCGTCAGGACTGTAGGCGGAGTGCTCGTGGCTGAACCAAGACTGCGCGGCAAATCCGTAGCCCGAATAAATGAAAGCGATGATGCCGGGGAAGAAGAACAGGAAATACAGCAGCAGATCCATCCGCGCCTGCGTCCTGGGCTGCCAGGAGCGATACAGAAAATCGCCCCTCACATGGGCATTGCGCGACAGCGCATAGGCACCGGCCATGATGAACAGCGTGCCGTAAAGAATATAGCTCGCGTCGAAGGCCCAGTCGGTAGGCGCCCCCAGCACATAGCGCGAGAACACTTCATAGCTGACCACGAAGGTCAGAAGCAGGATGCTCCATGCAAAAAACTGCCCGACGAAGGTACTCACCCGGTCGACAGGGATGAGCAGGCGCTGAAGCCTGACGCCCCACGGCTCACCGGGCTTGCTGGGTAGCAGATTAACCACGAAACTGGCGATCACCGCCGCAACACCAGCCCAGAACACCAGCGGAGTATAGGGAACGGTACCCTTGGTCGCATGGGCGGCGGCGAGCAGATCGCAGTTGCCACCAAATAACACGAGGCAGTGAAAACTGTTAGGAGGGCGGAGGCCCTTGGAGGCGACCATCTGCCCGACAAGGCCATAGGCATACAGCGACCAGAAAATCGCCGCGATGACGAGCGCTACTCCGGCCGCGAAGAGAAAAAACGCTAGCCAGTCGCGTTTCACGGCACTCTGCCTATAAGCCTGGTCCCCATCGCGCTCGCGCCTCCTCGAAGGCATCAATCACGCACGAAACGTCCCGTTATCAGCCCATGGCTATGCCGGGAAGAAGTGATCGTAAGCCATCTTCTGGTCGACTTCCAACTCAAATTGCGCGCCCACCACACGCTTGGCCCAGGCCTTCTGGCTCTCGACCACCTTGGCAAAGAACGGGTCCGCCGACTGCGCGGTGATGACCGCGTCCCAGGCTGCGAGCTGCGCCTGCAGCACCGAATCCGGCGTCTTGTGCACATTGACGCCGGCTTCCTTCAGGGCCGCGAGGTCATTGGAATAGCGGTCCATCGCCTTCCAGCTCATGTCGGTGTTCGAAGCTTCCGCGGCATATTTGAGAATCGCCTGAAGCTCGGGCGCCAGCCCATCGAACTTCGTTTTGTTGAAGATGATCTCGAAGCATTCCGCCGCTTGATGATAGCTTTGCAGCATATAGTGCTTCGACACGTCCGGAAAACCCAGGAGCTTGTCCGAAGACGGATTGTTGAATTCCGCCGCGTCGAGGAGTCCCCGGTCCATGGCGGGTACGATCTCGCCGCCGCCCATGATGGTGACCGCCGCTCCCATCTGTTTGAACACATCGGCCGAGAGGCCTACGGTCCGGTATTTCAGCCCCTGGAGTTGGGCTGCGTCGGTGATCTCCTGCTTGAACCAGCCGAGTGGCTGCGTCGGCATGGGTCCGGTGAGAAAGCCGACCAGGTCGAGACCCAGCACCTGCTGCACCAGTTCATCATAAAGGGCCTGGCCGCCGCCGTATTTGACCCAGCCCACCATCTGGTTGGCGCGCCAGCCCCAGGCCGGCGGTGTTCCGAAGAGCGAGGCGGCCTTGTGCTTGCCATACCAATAGGCCGTGACGCCGTGACCGCCGTCCAGCGTGCCGGCGAGCACTGCGTCCTGCACTTCAAGGGCCTTGGCGACAGCGCCCGCCGCCAGCAGTTCGAGTTTTATCCGCCCACCACCCATCTCGTTGACCCGGGCCACAAAGTCAGCGGCGAATTCATGGAAGATATCCTTGGTGGGCCAAGTGCTCTGGAACTTGAACACCACCGCGTCCTGGGCTCGGACCACATTCGGCATGGCGAGTGTTGCAGCACCCGCCGCCGCAGCTACGGCTCCGCCTTTCAAAAACGCGCGGCGTGAGTTGCGATCGGCGCCCTTGCGAGATTTCACCATGTTTATTCTCCCTGTTGTGGCTTCAGTCTGTACCGAAACGGAAATAGGTACAACCCAAACTCTCGCGCGGTATCAAATGTCCTAGGGGGGAGCTTGGGCGCCAAGTAAATTCTCCAGAGCCAGGCCGAGCGTTGCGTTTTCAAAGGGCTTCGAGACACGGGAGATTTTCCGGAGCCGGCTGGGAATACTTCCTGAGGAATAGCCGGTGACTAACAGGAAGGGCACTCCCCTCTCATCCAAAACATCGGCAATTTTAGAACTGGTAAGGCCCGCCAAGTTGACATCGAGCACCGCGACATCCACGTCCAGTTCCTGCGCCAAAATGAGCCCCTCCACTAAATCTCGGGCTTTGTGTACGACGCTGTATCCGAGACCGGTAAGGCTATCCTCCAAATCAACCATGACGAGGGGTTCGTCTTCGACAATCAAGACGCGGGGCCGCTTGTTTCTCATACCCACCCTACATAGGCACCTAGATCAAATAAAACGGCCATTCGGCAAATTGGTTCCAAAAGAGGAGCGGTGGAATAAATGCTTCAGAATGGCTTACATATTTGTAAGTAGACACGACCCGCTGTAGGTTGGAGAAGCGCGCCGTCGTCTCGATCCCCGATGGCGAGTGACCGCCGCAAGTGCGGTCGTGCTTTCCCGAGGAATGATGGCTATGCCTTTCACCGGAATAGTTGGACCAGAGGAGCTCAAGATTCTCACCGACGCCCTCGATGAGTATTGTTTGGCCAATGGAATTTCCAACGAAGCAGACCGAAAACTGGCCGCCGTTCGCATAATGTCCTTTTATACGAGCGGTGCGCACAGCGCCGATGAGCTGAGGGCCGCTTTGAAGGCCAACCCTTTTCAGCCTCTACTCTGAGTCCCACCCTTCAAACCCCGGCAGACTGATTGAAATACTGGCGCGCCCTAAGAGATTCGAACTCCTGACCCCCAGATTCGTAGTCTCTTGTATTTGAAACGCGCTGCATTATAGTGAAATCACCTGAAGTGGTTTATATCAGTAATTCCTAAGTATTTTGCGTTGCAGTCCGTTTCAGGGGGTATCCCTAAGTTTCGCATCAGTGGAACCCCAACGGAACCCCAAGGGTAAATTGGTCGACTCCCATATTTTGACGAGGCAACAGTGAAAGACAAAAGGTCTGCCATCAGATGGACCTCACGGGGAATCGAAAGTCTTTCAGTGAAAGAGCGGACGGACTTCACCGACCCCGATACCAAGGGGCTAATGCTTCGCGTGACGCCCAAGGGCACCAAGACATGGGCACTTCTCTACCACCGCAAGGGTGACGGCATCCGGCGGCGTGTAACGCTCGGTGAGTTTCCATCTCTGGGCCTTGCCGATGCTCGCGCAAAAGCAGAAGCCAATAAGGTACATGTCCGCGCAGGTGGCGATCCGGCTGGTTTAGTAGCCAACTACAAGAAGGCGGACACAGTCGATCAACTCCTCGACCTGTTCCTCGAAAAGCATCCCCGCCCTCAAGCCGCGTGGACCCTAGAATGCGTGCGAATATTCAAAAAGGATGTCCGTCCTGCGATTGGAAGGATCAAGCTCCCCGATCTCACACGGGCTCACGTGCGCCAGGTTATCGAAGTGGTGAGGGATCGCGGCGCGACTGTTACCGTAAACCGGACGCTGGCCGCTCTGCGGCGGGCATTCTCATGGGCGGTTTCCAAAGACCTGCTGGGCACCAATCCCGCGCTCAACATGGCTACGGACATCCAGGAGAATAACAAGGATCGAGCGCTGTCGGTCGGGGAAATCAGGGCGTTCTGGATAGGAC
>JBKKDI010000341.1:0-2502 GCA_046708645.1 Aestuariivirga sp. | reverse complement strand
CCTCAACTACATGGTCAAGGGCACCGACCTAATCACGGCCCGCCGATACGGAGCACGCGCTCTTAAACAGGGCCCTATTGATTTCAAGAGATGTGGCTGGACGGAGAACCTTGGTGTCGCGGCACGGAAGCGTCATAGCGGGTCGAAACCCGGGTTAGCCACAGGATTTCGATAAATAAATGGGCGGCTCTGGATCAGGAAGGAACAGCGGGCGACCTAACATTGATCAGGGCCTAAAGATTGATTTGCGTGCATTGCGGCGGCGAGGTCAATTCCTTCCCGACGGCAATGAATATCAAATCGGCCTTCATTGGACCTACACCTACACTGGCGAGAAAGTAGGCAACGTTGGCTTGAGCTACCGTGCAGGTTCGCAGGAAGGCTGGTTGCGTCTCACCTACACATCTTCGCCTTATGGCAGTGCTTTCGGGTGAGACTGCAGTATCAGTCCCAGAAGTTAGACCGGCATTCCAGGCTCATGGAAACAGGTCGCAAGATTGCTTCGAGGGTGTTGAGAGCTGGACCATCAAAGTGGCGCGAAAAATATGGTGACTGGGATTTCCCACCGAAACCTCCCTGGATGCGATGGAAAACCTACAATCACCAGCTTAAGAGGTGGGAGTGGTACGAACAGCAGGCGGACGCTTTCCTCACGACATGGATTCTAAAGCTTGGCGGCTTGGGTAAGATATAAACAGGGCGCGACTCCTTCTGCCGCTCTTCATCGCTGACCCCGACCCCCAGGCCCGCGCCTGTCTTGGGCTGTAAGGGTCCCTCTCTCGGAAAGAAATATCGAGAGAAGCCCGCAACCCATCGAGCGTTTCTACGCCCGTCTTAAAAAATGCATGATAACATGGATCCCGGCTCGACGCCGCTCTCGCTGGTCCGAAATGTTGTTGCTGCACAGTATTCATCCAATACGCCGGTGAGAATTTTGAGAGCATTGTAGGAAATTAGCGCGGGTTGCAAAACTCCGTTATGCTGCGAAAGAAGTCTCTCGGAAAGCATCCCATGCGAACACGTTTTTAAATGAGCCGAGTCATCCCAAAGTTGCGGGATTTCGCCGAGCGTCTCATTGCTTATGAGACGAGCGGGAATAAATCTTCCGAGACAAAAACTCCGGCGGCCTGTCTCGCCAGTGAGAAGCTGCGACCACATCTGGCGACACTTATGGGCAACATCGGCTTTAGAGCGCTCGTTTCTCGGGTGCTCGTGCTAGGCGTCGCGGACGTTCAGTGGTTGCGTGCGGTGCATGTAAAAGCCGATGGCTCTTTCGACGGGTTCGAGGAACTGGTGGCGCAAGTTGACCCAGACGAATTTTTGGAGGGCTGCGTCGTTCTGCTCTCCCATTTGCTCGGACTGCTGGTGGCTTTCATCGGCGAAGAATTAATGCTGCGGTTGGTGCGTGAGGCCTGGCCGGAACTGTCTCCCGACAATGTGGATTTTTCGTAAAGGTGATAAATGAAAAAGCCAAATGATAAGGCTAAAAGCAAACTGCCGAGAAAATCCATGAACCAACCCGCTAAGGTCACGATCCGCAAACTGCCGACCGGCGTTCGCGGCCTGGACGACATCCTAGGCGGAGGCATCCCGGAATTTTCCTTCAACATAATAGCGGGTCCGCCGGGCGGCGGCAAAACTACGCTGGCGCATCAAATCGCTTTTGCGAATGCAACGGAGAAGAACCCGACTATCTATTTCACCGTACTGGGTGAACCGGCTCTGAAAATGTTGCGATATCAGCAACAGTATTCTTTCTTCGACCAATCGAAGCTGGGCAAGGCCGTTCGATTTATCAACCTATCCGACGTGGTACTGGAAAAGGATTTGGACGCGGTCCTTGAGGACATTGTCGAAGGAGTCACGGCGCTCAATCCGGGTATCGTCGTCGTCGATTCTTTCCGCACCGTCGTGCGCAAAGCGGTTGCCACGACCGGAGAGTTGGAGATGCAAACGTTCATCCAGCGCCTCGCCCAGTTTCTCACCAGCTGGGAAGCCACGACGTTTCTGGTCGGGGAGTATGTTCAGGAGGAAATGCGCGACAATCCGATATTCACCGTCGCCGATGGTCTCTTCTGGCTCTCCCAGGTGCCGGAGAGAAATTCCGTAGTGCGGAAATTGCAAATCGTGAAGCTGCGCGGGCAAGAGTCGGTTCCGGGACTGCACACAATCCGCATCAGCGATGGCGGGTTGCAGGCCTTCTCGCGCACGCTAGGATTCGCCCCTCAAAACCAGCAACCAGCACGGCGGCGGCGGCTTTCGATGGGCATACCCGAGTTGGACAAGATGATGGGCGGGGGTGTTCTCGAAGGCGACAGTCTCCTCGTTGCAGGCCCTTCGGGGACGGGAAAATCGGCTCTTGCCACGCAATTCATTGCCGCGGGACTTCGCAATGGCGAACCGGGAATTATCGCGATCTTCGAAGAACGCCCGAAGGGATACTCGAAACGCGCCAAGAGTTTTGGTTTGAACTTGAAAACGCCGCAAGCAAAGGGAGAACTG
>JBKKDI010000340.1:0-4546 GCA_046708645.1 Aestuariivirga sp. | reverse complement strand
ACCAGGGCCAGGACGTGCTGTTTTTCATCGACAATATCTTCCGCTTCACCCAGGCCGGATCGGAAGTGTCGGCGCTCCTCGGGCGCATCCCCTCCGCCGTCGGCTATCAGCCCACGCTTGCCACCGACATGGGAGCACTCCAGGAACGCATCACCAGCACGCAGAAGGGTTCGATCACTTCGGTGCAGGCGATCTATGTGCCCGCCGACGACTTAAACGATCCCGCGCCGGCCACCTCCTTCGCCCATCTCGATGCAACGACCGTGCTGTCGCGCGCCATCGCCGAGAAGGGCATCTATCCGGCGGTGGACCCGCTCGATTCGACCTCGCGCATGCTCGATGCCCGCGTCATCGGTGAAGAGCATTACGACACGGCGCGCCGCGTGCAGGTGGTGCTCCAGCGCTACAAGGCGCTGCAGGACATCATCGCCATTCTCGGCATGGACGAGCTTTCTGAAGAGGACAAGCTCACCGTGGCGCGCGCCCGCAAGATCGAGCGCTTCCTGTCGCAGCCCTTCGACGTGGCGGCGGTGTTCACCGGATCGCCCGGCGTGCAGGTCAAGCTCGAAGACACCATCAAGGGCTTCAAGGGCCTGTGCGACGGCGCCTACGATCACCTGCCGGAGCCCGCCTTCTACATGGTCGGCACCATCGAGCAAGCGGTCGAAAAGGCCCAGCGCCTCGCCGCCGAAGCAGCGTGATCGGCATGGCGGACCTTCACTTCGAACTCGTAAGCCCATCGCGGCTGCTGTTTTCAGGAAGCGTGGCCTCCGTCACCATCCCCGGCACTGAAGGCGATATGGGCATCTTCGCCGGACACGCGCCGGTGCTTTCCACATTACGTCCCGGCGTCGTCACCATCACCCGCGAGCAAGGCCCCACGGAGAAAATCTTCGTACGCGGCGGTCTCGCCGAAGTGAATCCTAAGGGCCTGACGCTTCTTGCCGAAACCGCCATCCCGCTCGCCGAACTCGATGCGGCTACTCTCGCTCAACAGGTGAAAAACGCGGAGGAAGACCTGACGGATGCCAAGGACGACGAAACCCGCCGCCGCGCCAGCGAAAATCTTGAACATCTGAAAGCGCTACACAGCGCGCTTTAGTAGGCGTCAGTTCCCGATCACCACCCACGCAATCAAAAAAGCCACGATAACTCCAAGAATGCCAAAGCCCAGCACATAGCGCATGGGCTTCACGACCACGGCTTGACGGGCTTGCGTGGTGGAGCGCTCTATGTGGCGGTCATCATCTTCTTCCATAACAGGTGAACGCCGACAGAGGTGTTTCGGTTCCGCGTTTCCTCACCCTGAGGTGCCCGGCAAAGCCGGGCCTCGAAGGATCGCTCCGACTGAAGGAGATGCTTCGAGGCTTGCGCTGTCGCGCAAGCGCCTCAGCATGAGGAGTTTTGGCTACCTCCCCGCGCGGTTGCCGACTTCTTTCATCCACGACGGTTTTCCGCCGCTGCGCTTGGGGGCATTGCCGCCGCCGAAATTGCCGTTGCCGCCGCTGTGATTGCGGTTCTGGCCCTGATGCTGCGGGCGCTTGCCCTGGGGCGGGCGTTGATGGCGCGGTGGCTCGCCGGTTGGCACATGGGCGAGACCGAGCGGATGCTGCATCACCGGCACGGACTGGCGGATGGTGCGCTCGATATCGCGGAGCAGCGAACGCTCTTCCGGCGTGCACAGCGCAATCGCCGTGCCAACGGCTCCGGCTCGCGCGGTGCGGCCGATGCGATGCACGTAGCTCTCCGGCACGTAGGGCAGATCGTAGTTGACCACATGGCTCACGGCATCGACGTCGATGCCGCGCGCCGCTATGTCGGTGGCGACCAGCACCAGGATCTTGCCGTTCTTGAAACCGGCCAAAGCCTTCTCGCGGTTGGCTTGCGACTTGTTGCCGTGAATGGCGGCGGCGGTGAAGCCCGCGGCCGAGAGGCCCTTCATCACCTTGTCGGCGCCGTGCTTGGTGCGGGTGAACACCAGGGTGCGCGTCATGTTGTTGTCTTTCAGAAGCTCGCTCAGGAGCTTGAGCTTCTGCGCCGGCTCGACATGAATGACGCTCTGGTTCACCGTATCGACGGTGGTTGCCACGGGAGCGACTTCAATGCGCACCGGATTGGTGAGAAGCGCAGCCGCCAACCCTGCGATCTCCTTCGGCATGGTCGCCGAGAAGAACAGGTTCTGGCGCACCTTTGGCAGCATCGCCGTGATTTTGCGAATGGCATGGATGAAGCCCAGATCAAGCATCTGGTCGACTTCATCGAGGACGAAGATTTCGACCTTCGCCAGCGTGACCGCGCGCCGCTCAATCAAGTCGACGAGACGGCCCGGTGTCGCCACCAGAACATCGACGCCGCCCCGTAGAATTTCGATCTGCTTGCCGATGGAAACGCCGCCATAGACGACCGCGCGGGTGACCTTCGTGTTGCGGCCATAGGTTTTGAAGCTTTCGGCGATCTGCGCGGCAAGCTCGCGCGTCGGTGTGAGAATAAGCGCGCGGCAGGTGCCACGGGCCGGGCGTTCGGTCTTCTGCGCCAAACGCTCGAGCATGGGGAGTGCAAAGGCCGCGGTCTTACCGGTGCCGGTTTGGGCGATGCCCAAGAGGTCGCGGCCCGCCAGCAATTCGGGAATGGCCTTGGCCTGGATGGGCGTGGGCTTGCCGTAACCTTCCGTGGCGATGGCCTTGAGGATGGGTTGCGACAGATTCAGTTCGTTAAAGGAATCCAATTTATATATCTTTCGTGTCGGACAGTGGGGAAAGCGCGAAGCCATGTCCGAAGCGGCCAAACGCGATTATTCGCGAACTGGCCTTGGCCTTGCGCTTAAACTTTCCCACGTGAAAGGAATGTTCGGGATTCTCGCTTTGGCCAGAACGGCAGCACCGGATGTGCGCCTCACGTATTCCTTGGAAGGCCAAATGCGATGGGGCTCATATGGGCGAGTTACGCCCCGATGTCAATGCATTCCTTTCCTTACGCCCCTAGATGCTGGAAATCGGCGATGACTTTCTCGTAGACCGATCGCTTGAACGGCACGATTAACGCTACGACTTCATCCATTCGGGCCCAGCGCCAGTGGTCGAATTCCTGCGAGTGCCCCGGAGGTTTCAGATTGATCTCGCTCTCCTCGCCGCTAAAGCGCAGGGCGAACCACTTTTGCATCTGGCCGCGATATTTGCCCTTCCACGCCTGGCCGATGAGATGCTCCGGCAGATCGTATTTGTACCAGCGGGGCGATTCGGCGATCACCTCGGCGGAGGTTATCGAAGTTTCCTCGGCCAGTTCGCGGAGCACGGATTCGCGCGGCCCTTCACCCTTGTCGATGCCGCCCTGGGGCATTTGCCACCATTGGCCCGGGCCTTCCTCGTTGGATTTGTCGAACCGGTGGCCGATCCACACGAGCCCTTGCGGGTTGAGCAGCAGGGCACCGACACACCGCCGGTAGGCAGTGATGTTATCGGCCTTTGCCATCAACTCATGCGCCCCTTGTAGACGGCGCTGACCGGCACAAGGACAATGCCTCTTCCCGCCAATTGCCTGGCCCATTCGGCCACGGTGTCGATCGTGACTTCAAGCCCGGAGCCGGTGCCCACGGCAAACCCATTGGTTTTGGCCAATTCCTCAAGCTGGGCGAGAGCAGCCTCGATGCTGGCGGCATCGGCGGCGGCATCGATCTCCACGTCCGCATGGCGTGTTTTGAGGCCCGTAACCTTGCCCACATCTTCGACGGAACTAGCGGGTGTGGCCGCATCCTCAAGAAAGACAAGGCCCCGTTCTTTCATTTCCGCCAGCACCGGGCGCAGGCTCGCGGGCGTAGCGAGAAAGCGCCCGCCCATATAGTTGGTGATGCCGGCATAGCCGGCAAAGCGGCTCATATGCCAGCGCAGGGCCTTGCGATTATCGGCCTCCGGCGCTTCCGCCAGCAGCATGTTAGGCCCTGGATTGTTGGCGGGATAACCCAAGGGCTCCATGGGCAATTGCAGCATGATCTCGTGGCCCTGGGCCCGGGCCCGGTTCACTTGCTCCTGCAAATTCTCGCCATAGGGCGCGAAGCCGAAGGTGACATCGCCGGGCAGTTCCTTGATCGCCTTCTGCGTAAGTTTCGCATTGAGCCCCATGCCGCCGAGCAAGATGGCGATCTTGGGCCGGTCCGAATTGGTTACACCCATGGGTGTAACCTGGGCATAGAGGTCAAAGGGCCTCTTGCCATCGCTTGAAATGCGCGGCAGGGGGCCATCGTCCGTATCCTCGGCCACCGCTGCAATGGGTGCGGGCTTCAGTGCCCGGCGGCCCGAGACGACAATCGCCGTTTCCTCCTGAAAGTCCTCCAACTTCGGCTCAGCGATGTGTTCCTCACCGGATATGGACTCGGTTTCAACCTGTTCCTCGGCAGCAGCCGGTTCAATCGTCGCGGTCTTGATTTCTTCGGCCGGCGGCACCGCCGCCGTGATCACGGGTTCGCCTGCCAATTCATGGGGAATGCGTACAATCCAGGCACCGCCGCCGATATAGGCCGCCGCCGCCACGACGCAGGCAAGCACCAGCATGC
>JBKKDI010000339.1:0-22371 GCA_046708645.1 Aestuariivirga sp. | reverse complement strand
GGTGGTCGTGGCGATTGCCTATTCGCGCGTCTATCTCGGTGTCCACTGGCTGTCGGATGTGCTGGGCGGGCTTTTGTTCGGCAGCGTAGTGGCGGCGGCGTTCGGCGTGGCCATCGAAGCCATCCCGCCGCGCCGCATCAAGCCGGTGGGGCTATTCGGCGCGGCGCTGATCGTCTTTATCACGGCTGGCGCATTTCATGTGGCCACTGGATACGAGAGGGCCGAAGCCGCCTATGCTTCGCCGCAAGTCATAAGCGAAACGACCGTGGCCGCATGGCAACGGGACGGCTGGAAAGAACTGCCCGTCCGCCGCATCGACCTTGCTGGCAAGCCGGAGGAAGTGTTCCTTGTCCAGGTGGCAGGCAATCTCGAAACCTTCGAGGCCGCCATGGCCGCGGCAAGCTGGCGGGCGACGCCAAAGTGGAGTTGGCGCGACAGCCTTCCCTATCTTAATCCCAACGCCACATTGACCGAACTGCCCCCGCGGCCCGCCCTGCATGAAGGGCTCAAAGCAAAACTCACCATGATCAAAACGGTGGACGGCACACCCGACCAACGCGAGGTCTTGCGCGCCTACAAGACCGATCTGCAGGCAACCGGTAACGTTGAGCCACATCCCATTTATCTGGTCAGCCTCAAACGCGAACACCTTCTGCGAGGGTTCAATCTCTATGCCATGCCAAGCCCGATCGATCCAACCGCCGCCGATGAAACGGCCTTCCGTATGGCGCTCAAAAGCGCGGCCGGCCTCAAGATCATCGGCGAAAACTTGGTTGAGGGCACGGTGCAAACGCTGATGGTGACCCTGCCTTGACGCCCGATTCCGAAAACCGTTAGAGAAAGCCCGTCATGAAGAGTTTCGTTGAAACCCCCGATTGGTCGGCGATCCCGGCACCCATCGACGATGGAGCCACCCGGCATTTGACGGGTGCGCCGATGGCATCCGTTGCTCTTCAGGCGACCGACGGCCGGCCGATTGATCTTTCGATGATTCCGGGCCGGGCCGTCATTTACGCCTATCCCCGGACGGGAAAACCCGGTGTCGAAAATCCCGATGGCTGGGACATGATCCCGGGGGCTCGCGGTTGCACCCCGCAATCCTGTTCCTTCCGCGACCATTTCGTTGAATTAAAAGCACTGGGCGTCGATCACGTGTTCGGCCTCTCGACTCAGGATTCCGAATATCAGCGTGAAGCGGCCGAGCGCCTGCATCTGCCATTTCCCCTCCTGTCCGATGAGCACCTGAAGCTGACGCGCGCAATGAATCTGCCCACCTTTGAAACCGCCGGGATGACTCTTCTGAAACGATTCACGCTTCTGCTTATGGAAGGCAGGGTGCAGCACGTTTTCTATCCGGTGTTTCCGCCCGACCGGAGCGCCAGCGACGTGATTGACTTTCTTTCGGATCGAGCGCGATCCTAGGATAGATCGGAGTGGGCGGGACATGAATTTTCTCAAGCAGTTTTTTACCTGGTGGAGCGGGCAGTCCCTCAACACGCGGTTTTACACCTGGCGCATGGGCGAACTGGTGGGCAGCGACGAGAAGGGAAACACCTACTATCGCGCCAAATCGGCAATCCCCGATTCGATTGCCGAACGCCGCTGGGTGATCTTCAACGGTTATTCGGAAGCCTCCGCGGTTCCACCGGGCTGGCACGGATGGATTCATCACCGGACCGATACGCCGCCCGCCAAGGACGGTTATAAACCCCGCGATTGGCAAAAGCCCCACGAGCCAAATCCCACCGGAACATCGGCTGCCTACCGCCCGCCCGGCAGCATCGTCGGTGCAAATCGCCCGCAAGCCCCAGCGCCCGACTATGATGCATGGAAGCCGGAATGACGGGATCGCCATATTTCTGTGTATGTCCGGCCTTAGACCCATCCATGAAACGGATGGTGGCAATATTCGCCCTCGCCCGTGCGGAACGCATGGGAGAGGGTGCCCGGAGGGCGGGTGAGGGCTCTTCTTTCAAGGGATCAACTTGATGATTATTGAGGTGAGAAAGAGCCCTCATCCGGCCTTCGGCCACCTTCTCCCACCTTCGGCGGGAGAAGGCGATATTTGTGACGATCCCCGGAAAATGGAGACGATGAATGAAGAACGCGGCGGTTGAAACCCTGATCGGGGCTGCTGTCATTGTGATTGCCGCGGCCTTCTTCCTGTTCGCCTACCAGTCTTCCGGTAAAAGCAATGCCGCGGGCGGCTACCGCCTGCTCGCCGAGTTCGACAATGCTGGAGGCATCAATGTCGGAACCGACGTGCGCATGGCGGGTGTCAGGGTTGGCACCGTGGTGGGTCAAGCCCTCAACCACGAGAATTTCCAGGCGGCGATTACCATGTCGATCGATCCCACCGTACAACTCACCGAAGATGTCACCGCCAAGGTGACGGCCGAGGGGCTGCTTGGCTCCAACTTCATTTCGCTCGAGCAGGGCGGATCGGAAACCAAGCTCGCCGAAGGTGGTGTGATCCAGTACACCCAGGGTGCTGTCGATATCTGGACGCTGATCGGTCAGACCATGTTTGAAAAGTCCGGCGCCAAATCCTCGGACCAGGGCGCCAAGGAAACTGCGCCACAGTGACGGAAACTGCAGCCAAGGCGCAGAGGTGGTCAGCCGGAGCCTATGACACGCATGCAAGGTTTGTTTCCGATCTCGCGGGTGATGTCATGGCATGGCTCGATCCCAAGGCGGGCGAGCGCATTCTCGACCTCGGCTGCGGCGATGGGGTTCTGACGGCCGAACTTGTGCGCGGCGGATGTGACGTTGTGGGCGTGGACACCAGCGAAGATTTGCTTCGCGCTGCCAAGGGGCGGAACCTCGATGCCCGCCCAATGGACGGTCAGGCGTTGCAGTTCGACGCGGAATTTGATGCGGTATTCTCCAACGCCGCCCTGCACTGGATGCGCGACGGCGCCGCTGTCGTGCAAGGAGTTTGGCGGGCGCTAAAGCCCGGCGGCCGGTTTGCCGCGGAGTTCGGTGGCCACGGCAATGTTGCCGCCATCGTGACCGCGATACTCGCCGTGGCAAAGGCGCGCGGCGTCAGCGGCGAACTTGCGGCCCCGTGGTTTTATCCAACGCCGACGGAATATCGCGGCTTGCTTGAGGCCGAGGGTTTCACCGTGCGCCGCGTCGGGCTCTTTCCCCGCCCCACGCCGCTCAAGACCGGCATGGCCGAGTGGCTCAAGCTGTTTCGCAAGCCCTTCTTCGAACAGTTTGGAAACGAAGCGGAAAACGCCCTCGCTGAAGCCGTGGATTTGCTGCGCCCCTCGCTCTGCGACAGCCAGGGCAACTGGACGGCGGATTATGTGCGGCTCCGGGTCGAGGCGGTAAAATGATGCGGGTTGCGGCCATTGCCGCCTGCCTTGCATTCTGCGTCACGGCAGCGGAGGCCGGCCGCATCGCCAATCCCATTGCGGTCTTCAACGGCCTCGACAAGATCACCGGCGTCACCACCATTTTCGAGATCGCCATTGGCGAGCAGAAACGCTTTGGCGGGCTCATCGTGAAACCGGATGTCTGCTACTCCCGTCCCGTGACGGAAGAGCCCAAAACCACCTCCTTCGTCGAGGTTGACGAGATCAAAGCGGGCAACACGCGGACGCGTTTGTTTTCCGGCTGGATGTTCGCGGAAAGCCCGGGCCTTAATGCGGTGGAACATCCGATTTACGACGTCTGGCTCACCGGTTGCCGCGACCCCTCAGCCCCTCCACCCCTGGTGGAAACCGCACCCGATGTCTCCACGCTACAAGACCAGATCGACGAAGCTGAGCCTGAGGATTAGAGCGTGACAGATTAAGCCTTGCTCCTCTATTTCCCTCCCCCTTGTGGGGAGGGATTAAGGGTGGGGGTCGCTCCGGCACATCAAACAATATGGATTAAGTCTGCTGTTGGACCACCAGACCCCACCCCTCCCCACAAGGGGGAGGGAGAATAGGATCAGGGACATTTATCGCTAATCCCGCCGCCCGCCAGCTTCAGCACCTGCGCGGGATCGGCGTCGTTCTTGAAGGCGAAGAAGTCGGCGTTGGCATCGAGGGCTGGTTCGAGCATCTGGTGGTATTCGGTCTTGGCCAGGGAGATGGCCCCGGAGCGCTCCAGATGAGCGTTGACGAATTGCGTATCGAGGAGCTGGAAGCCGCCGGCGTTGAGCCTCGCCACGAGGTGGACGAGCGCCACCTTGCTGGCGTCCGCCGCCCGCGAGAACATGCTTTCCCCAAAGAACACAGCGCCAATGCGGACACCGTAGAGACCGCCCATGAGCTTACCTTCGGACCAGCACTCGACACTATGGCAGCAGCCCATGCGGTGCAGCTGTGTGTAGAGGCTGCGGATGCGTCCGTTGATCCATGTGCTGGCCCGGTCCGGTGTCTTTTCGGCACAGCCGGCAATGACGGCGGGAAAATCCGCGTCGATCTTCACCTCGAAGCGCCGCCGCCGCAACGTCTTGCGCAGGGAATGGGAGATGTGCAGGCCGTTGAGTGGAATGATGCCCCGCTCATCGGGCTCAACCCAGTAGAGGGCCGCGTCCTCGGCGGTCTCCGCCATCGGAAAGATGCCCGCCGCATAGGCCCGCAACAGAATCTGCGGCGTGATCGTGCTCATCAGATATTCCTGGCGAGATAGTGCTCCAGCCAATGAATATCATAATGGCCGTTGATGATGTCTGGTTCCGCCAGCAATTGCTGGAACAGCGGAATTGTCGTCTCGATGCCTTCGATCACGAATTCGCCGAGCGCCCTTCTCAACCGCATCATACATTCCGTTCGCGACTTTCCCGAAACGATGAGCTTGCCGATGAGGCTGTCATAATAGGGTGGTATGTGATAGCCGGCATAAAGTGCTGAATCGACACGGCACCCCAGGCCGCCAGGGAAGTGAACGGCATCGACCCGGCCGGGGGATGGCATAAAGGTCGTCGGGTTCTCGGCGTTGATTCGGCATTCGATGGCGTGGCCCGCGAAGACAATATCGGATTGCTTGTATTTGAGCTCGCTGCCCGCCGCCACGCGGACCTGCTCCTGCACCAGGTCGAGCCCGGTGATCGCTTCGGTCACCGGATGCTCGACCTGAAGCCTGGTGTTCATTTCGATGAAATAGAATTCGCCGTCCTCGTAGAGGAACTCGATGGTGCCCACACCTTCATAGCTGAGCTTTGCCATGGCTAAGGCGACGCGCGAGCCGATCTCCTCGCGCTGGATGCCATTGAGGGCGGGTGAATGGGCTTCCTCCCAGATCTTCTGGTGGCGCCGCTGCAGCGAGCAATCGCGTTCGCCAAGATGCACCGCCGCGCCCTTGCCATCGCCGAGGATCTGGATTTCGATATGACGGGGCTTCTCCAGATATTTTTCAAGATAGACATCGCCATTGCCAAAGGCAGCCTTGGCTTCGGACTGAGCGGTGCTCATGGCGCTTTCGAGTTCGATTTCCGAACGCGCCACTTTCATGCCGCGTCCGCCGCCGCCCGCCGTGGCCTTGACGATCACCGGATAGCCTATGCCGCGAGCGATGCGCTTGGCCTCGCCCACATCGGAAACTCCGCCGTCCGAGCCCGGCACCACGGGAATGCCAAGTTCAATGGCGGTGCGCTTGGCTTCGATCTTGTCTCCCATGATGCGGATGTGTTCGGCACTGGGGCCGATGAACTTGATGCTGTGCTCGCTCAGTATCTGGGCGAACTTGGCGTTCTCGGACAGAAAGCCGTAACCCGGATGCACGGCCTCGGCGCCGGTAATTTCGCAGGCCGCGACGATTGCCGGAATGTTCAGATAACTGTCACGGGCTGGCGGCGGGCCGATGCAAACACTTTCATCGGCAAGGCGCACATGCATGGCCTCGGCATCGGCGGTGGAATGGACCGCGACAGTCTGTATGCCGAGCTCCCGGCATGCCCGAAGCACCCGGAGGGCAATCTCGCCGCGATTGGCGATGAGTATTTTGTCGAACATGAATTACTCGATCACCACCAGCGGTTCGCCATATTCAACCGGATGGCCGTTGTCGACGAAGACGTGGGTAACCCGGCCGGCGCGGGGCGCCGCGATCTGGTTCATCGTCTTCATGGCTTCGATGACGAGCAAAATCTGGCCTTCCTTCACCTCCACCCCCACATCGACGAAGGGTGCCGCACCCGGCGCCGCGGACCGGTATACCGTGCCAACCATCGGCGACTTGACGGTACCCGGATGATCGGCGTCGGCGGTCCTGGCGGGTGCCGCGGCAATCGGGGCGAGAGATGCAGGCGCGTGGTGCGCGAGAGCTGGCCCCTGCACGGCGGCGGTTACCGATGGCATGGCGCGTGCCACCCGCACCTTGACGCCTCGCCGATCGAGTTCGATTTCGGAAAGCCCGGTTTCATTCAAAATGTCGGCCAGGCGGCGAATGAGATCGAATTCGGGATCGGCCGCAGCCGCGCGCACGGGAGTTTTTTTCTTCGAGGGCATTCGGTCTTAACTTCTCTTCATTTGTGTCAAGATGCTGGAGATGGCGTCGATGGCCAGTTCATAGCTATGCGGTCCAAACCCGCAGATTACGCCGTTGGCGGCGGGCGAGACGTAGCTGTGGTGGCGGAAGGGTTCACGCTTGTAGATATTGGAGAGATGCACCTCCACCACCGGTAAATCGCACGCGCGCAGCGCGTCATGGATGGCAATGGAGGTGTGGGTGTAGGCGCCGGCATTGATGACGATGCCCGAAGCCTGCCCATGCGCCTGTTGAATCCAGTCCACCAATTCTCCTTCGGTGTTGGTTTGCCGGAAGTCGATTGTAAGCGCGAGCGTCTTGGCCCGCGCCGCGCACCGGGCCTCTATGTCCTTGAGCGTCTCGGAGCCATAGATCGCGGTTTCACGGGTGCCAAGCAAATTGAGATTGGGTCCGTTGAGGACGAGGACCGGCGGCATGATTTCAAGGCTACTCCACTCGTTAACCCACTATAGGGGGAACATTGCACAGTGGGAAGCGCAGGGCGAACCCGCCTGTTGTCATTACCGGGCTTGATCGAAGACGGGGGAGGAGAGGGGCCAACGGATTAAATCCGACGCTCTGAGTTCATCGATGCTGCTCCAACTTTCATTATTGGTGAAGACGGCCCTGCCCGGCACGCGATAACTTCGAAATGACCGGTAGCCCCTCACCTCCCCATCGCGTGGCCCGCGATGGGTCCCTTCCTCTCACCGCTTTGCGGGGCGAGGACGTTGGCGCATTCGGAGCCGCAATCCGTGCCGGCAGGAATGCGGTTCAATGGGTCTACGGAAAAGTCCGGGAATGACAGAAGTGAAATTGTCAGCACACAGCGCAACCGCCGGCATCGCGGATTTCCTTGACCGCAGCAGCTAGCCCATCCTTCGGCAAGTAACCGGGAATGACTTTGCGGTCGATGATGAAGGCCGGCGTGCCGTTAATGGCCATGGCCTGGGCCAACTTCTGGTTGCGTTCCAGGACGGCGGCAGTCTCCGGCGATTCCATATCTTTTTTCAGTAACGCGAGGTCGAGACCCTGGGTTGCAGCGATCGCGTCCACGTCCGCCTTGGCGAGCTTTCCTTCATGTCCCAGCATGGCAAGATGGAACTGCCAGTACTTACCCTGTTTGCTGGAAGCAAGTGCTGCCCGAGCCGCATATTCCGAAGCGTCTCCGAAGATTGGAAATTCCTTCAGCACGAGGCGCAGATTTTTGTCCGCCTCGATCAAGCTCAGGACTTCCGCCATACTTTTCTTGCACCAACTGCAATTGTAATCAAAGAACTCGACCATGGTGACATCGCCCTTGGCATTGCCCGCCACGAAATCGGATTTCGAATGGAAAAGTTCGGCGGCGTTTTGGGAAACGGCCATATCACGCTGCTGGTCTTCCGAGGCTTGCTGGCGTTTTTCCAATTCCCGGCTGATCTCAAGCAATATCTCCGGATTCTTGAGAAGATAGTCGCGGACGATAGCGCCAATTTCCCCGCGCTGCTTGGCGTCGAATTGCTCCGCCATGGCGGCCACCGGCGGCAACAGCATGAAAATGAGCAGAAAGACAAACCGGAATGCCGAATTCATTTGACCTCTTTGCGTGAGCGCTGATTTTGCCCGAGATGCCAGGCCAAGTCCATGTTAGTCCCGGCCGGCGAAGTTCAATATATCGTTAGCCTGAATCCATTCCGGCGTGCCTTGCTTGAACCGGCGTTGCGCGGACTTTGCCTTCTCGGCCGCCAATTGCTTGTCCCCTTGCAGCCAGGCGGCCTGTGCTGTCGCGAGTTCGGCCCGGGGGACATCGCCGGTCTGGCCATAGGCGATGGCCATGTACTTGAAAACGGCAGGTGTTTGCCCTTCCGACTTCTGCGCAAGACGCAGTGCCTTCAAGGCCTCCTGGGAGGAAGCCTTGTTGCCGCTGCCTATCAGGGCCTGTGCCAGGAGTATCTGGATAAGGCCGTTACCGGGCAGAAGCGTCACCGCTTTCCTGAGCGGCGGCACCGCCTTGGCAGGCGAGCCCCCTTCCAGAAGGGCTTGACCGAGAAGTTCCCAGAAGTACGGATCTTGCGGCAGATCCCGCGTGAGACTTTCAATGATTGGTACGGCGTTTTTGGTATCGCCCTTGCGGAACATGGCGATTGAACGGGCATAACGGCCGGGCAGCGAATTATCAGTCCTGGGGTAGCGTTGAAAGACGACCGTCGGCGGCTCAAGAAAGCCCGTGAGCTTTGCCTGCATGAGCTGGTGGCGCAACACCAGTTCCGGCGCGTCGGGCTTGTTGTAGTAGCGGGTTTTCTTCGCCGCTTCCTCCAGATTGCGGATGCGATCGAAAGGCATCGGATGCGACATCACATAGGGATCGACATTCTGGATCGAGGCAATCGATTCATTGGCAAGTTTGTTGAACAGCGTGATCATGCCTTTGGCCGATTGGCCGCTGGCCGTCAGGTATTTGAGGGCAGCCTGATCGGCTGAGGCTTCCATCACGCGCTGATAGGCCAGCACGTTGCGCTGGGCCAGGCCCTGCGACCCCATCATGATGCCGCTGCCCGCCTTGGCGGCATTTCTATCGCCAGCCGCAGCACCACCGACCGCCGCCGCCACGCCAACCAGCATGCCGACGATTGACGTGACGCTCGCGGTTTCCAATTCATGCCCGAGGCGGGCCAGGTGCCCGCCGGCGATATGGCCGGATTCGTGGGCGAGAACGCCGATAAGTTCGTTGGGCGTTTTGGCTTGCATCAAAAGACCGGTGTGAATGAAGATGCGCTGGCCGCCGGCCACGAACGCGTTGATCCGAGGGTCGTTGATGAGATAGACCTGAACCGAACCTGGGTTGATCCCGGCGGCCTTGAAAATGGGGCGGGTGTAAAGCCGCATTAAACCCTCGATTTCCGCATCGCGGATGAGCGGCGGACCAGGCGCCCGGTTCCGCTCCTTGGCGGCCTCGACCGGAAGCGTGGCGGCAAGCCCCATGGCAAAAGCCAACAGGCCCGTGAACATGCGTCTCAGGATCATTCGGAAACCTCGGCGCCTCCATCGTCTTGGAATAGGGCGAGTTTGAGGCTTGGTGACCCTTCGAGGCCCCGCTGCGCGGGGCACCCCAGGGTGAGGTAAGTCAAAAAATATCCTCATGCTGAGGCGCTCGCGGCGAAGCCGCGAGCCTCGAAGCATCAACCGCAAACAGATGGTTGATCATCCTTTCTTGCTCCACCAGCCGGTCTTGCGCTCGGTCACCACCGGGGGCAGCGTCGGTTGCGGCGGTTGCCACTTGCGTGGTTCCGCTTCCTGCACAACAACTATTTCATCGACCGGCGCGGGCCTGGGAGGCGGCGGCTCTCTTTTCGGCGGCAGGGGATCGCTCTCCATCTCAGGAGGCGTTTCAGCCCGAATTTCAGAAACATCCTCGCGCGGCCGGCCACGGCCCCCGCGATTGCGGTCACGGTTGCGGCCGCCCCGCTCTCGCCGGCCTCCATGGCGCTTGTCTTCGCCATTTCCACCGGTTTCCACACGAGGAGCTGCAACCGCTTCATCCTCGTCACCGGTTGCGTCATTGAAGCTTGGCTGCTCGCCGAGACCGGGAATTCCGGCTCTCACCTCCTGGCTTGCGGGCATGTCATCGCGGTCGCGGCCGTTGCGGCCACCCCGGCGGCCACGCCTGCGCTTGCGGCGCTGGGCATCGCCTCGGTCGCCTTCTTGCGGCGGACCGTCGCCCCGGGATTGGAGTGTCTCCTCCGCATCTCCCGGCTCATCCACAGGAACCGGGGACGCTTCAATTTCTTCTTCATCGGCATCGGCGAATGCCGAATCCATGCGGATCGGTGTTGCCTGTATTTTACGGGGCGCGACGACCCGGTCGGCGGCGCGTTCGATCACCGCCTGGGAGCCCTTCACCTCGTCGCTCGGCACGATGAAGATGGAAATCCCGTAGGACGTCTCGATCAGTAGAAGATTGTCGCGCTTTTCATTGAGAATGTAAGAAGCGACTTCCCGGTGGCACTTGACCGTGAGGTTCTCGGCCTTGCGCGCAATCAGATGTTCCTCGATGGCCCGCAATACGGAGAGCCCGCAGGAAGACACCGAGCGGACGATGCCGCGGCCCTCACAATGGGGACAGGTGCGGGACGAGCCTTCGAGAAGTCCCGGGCGCAGGCGCTGACGAGACATTTCAAGCAGGCCGAAATGGCTGATGCGGCCCACCTGAATGCGGGCCCGGTCGTTTTTCAAGGCTTCCTTGATGCGGCGCTCGACCGAACGGTTGTTGCGATTCTCCTCCATGTCGATGAAGTCGATGACGATGAGACCGGCAAGATCGCGCAGGCGCAACTGCCGGGCGATTTCATCGGATGCCTCGAGATTGGTCTTGAGCGCTGTGTCTTCGATATTGTGCTCGCGCGTCGCCTTGCCCGAGTTGATGTCAACAGCCACCAGCGCTTCCGTCTGGTTCATCACCATATAGCCGCCCGACGGCAGCGTAACGGTCGGTGAATAGAGGCTGTCGAGCTGGCTTTCTGCCTGGAAGCGCGAGAAGAGGGGACGCGTGTCCTTGTACAGTTTCACGTTCTTGGCATGGGACGGCATCAGCATTTTCATGAAGTCCTTGGCTTCACGATAGGCCGCCTCGCCCTCGACGTTCACTTCGTCCACATCCTTGCCATAGAGATCGCGGATCGCCCGCTTGATCAGGTTGCCCTCCTCATACACCAGCGCCGGTGCCGTCGAGGACAGGGTCAGATCGCGCACGCTCTCCCACAGGCGGATCAGATAATCATAGTCGCGCTTGATTTCGGTTTTTGTCCGCTCAGCGCCCGCGGTGCGGACAATGAGACCCATGCCCTGCGGTATCGCGATATCGCGGGTCACGTCCTTGAGGCGGCGGCGGTCGCCGGCGTCGGTGATCTTGCGGGAAATGCCGCCGCCGCGCGCCGTGTTCGGCATCAACACGCAATAGCGCCCGGCCAGCGACATGAAGGTCGTCAGTGCCGCACCCTTGTTGCCGCGCTCTTCCTTGACGACCTGCACGAGAATGACTTGGCGGCGCTTGATCACTTCCTGAATCTTGTAGTGCCGCCGCGGAGTCCGCTGCTGGCGCCGGGGAACTTCTTCCAGCGCGTCCTCAGCCCCGACGGATTCGATCTTCCGGCTTTCGGGATCTTCATCCACAACCTCGATGGCGCTGCCACTGTGCCCAGCAACCTCAACGATTGCGGGCAGGGCGATTTCATCGTCAATGTCCTCGCCGGGTTCCGACTCCTGCTCCCTCGCGGTCATTTGGACGTCTTCCGACGTTGACGGCTCCTGGGACCCGGAGACTAAAGGTTCGGCTTGGGAACGATGATTGTCCTGGCCGTTCTCGTGGCCATTGTCGTCATCGTCACGGTGGGCGGCATCTTCCTCTTCCTGCTCGCGGAGCAAGGCCTGCCGGTCGGCCACGGGGATTTGATAGTAGTCGGGATGAATTTCAGAGAAAGCGAGGAAGCCATGGCGGTTGCCGCCATATTCCACGAAGGCCGCCTGCAGCGACGGCTCAACCCGCGTCACCTTGGCAAGATAGATGTTGCCCTTTAACTGGCGGCGGGAGGCGCTTTCAAAATCAAATTCTTCAATTCTTGTACCGCGCACCACGACGACGCGGGTTTCTTCCGCATGCGTGGCGTCGATGAGCATTTTGCTGCCCATGTCATTTCCTTTGCGCGGTATGGCGGCACGGCTGCTCCCATCTCCGTTCCGGATCCGGAATCTGGAGAGAGTCTGCGGGCAATACGGCGCGATAGGGGCGTGATGTGACGGCCGATGAACGTCGGCGACAACCCTGCGTCCGGTCTGAACCGGAGGCCGAGGGGCGCTCTCATCGTCGTTTGGGTCATGCCCGTGATTTCCATTTGTCCAGGCCCTTTTGGCCGGGACGGTTCAACACCGGCGGGTTCCTTCCGAGGAGACCCAACCTTACCGCTGCCGAGGGGGCTACACGATGTATCCGGACCCCCGCCCGAAGCGAAATTTGACGCCTTGTCAGCTAACGCCACGGAATCGTGGCACTGACGTCAAGGAGACACGGCTCTTTTAGGTGCGGCCCCCCGCATTTGCAAGCGGCTTGGCCGGAAACCAACAGTTAACCACAGGCCCCCTAACGTGGACAGGATATGGGATGCAGGATGTTTTCCGGCAATGGGCCTCGTCGGCGATATGCAACAGGGAAAGATGGGGGTGCGGGCGCTGCTGGCGGTCTTGCTCGCCCTTTTGCTGCTGCTTGCCATGGCGGCGCCGGGACCGGCCATAGCTGCCGATGCGGTGGCGACCGCCACCCGGGTGGGCGGCGATGAACAGCGCACCCGCTTCGTGGCCGATCTCAGCAAGGCGGTAAGCTACACGGTTTTCGTCCTGCCCGATCCCTATCGCGTCATCATCGACATGCCGAACGTCACCTTCAACTTGCCCCCGGGCACCGGACAGAAAAGCCGGGGGTTGATTGGCGAATACCGCTATGGCCAGATTTCCGCCGGGCGTTCCCGCATCGTCATGGACACGGCCGGCCCCGTTCTCATTGAAAAATCATTCATCGTCGATCCGCAAAAAGGCCAGCCTGCCCGCATCGTCGTCGATCTCGTGCCCATAAGCGAGGAGGCTTTTCTCAAAACCTACCGTGAGGAAGAGGAGAAGGCGGTCGCGATTGCGGAAGCCCTGGTACCACTGCCGATTCCAAAGCCGGAAACCAAAGCTCCAGCGCCACGCCAACCGAAATCCGCCACGGTTCGCGACAATGGCCGCAAGCTCATTGTCCTTGATCCAGGTCATGGCGGCATCGATCCCGGCGCCGTCGGTGTCAACAAGACCAAAGAGAAAGACGTGGTGCTGGCATTCGCGCTCAGTCTTCGCCAGCAGCTGCAAGAGAGCGGCCAATATGACGTGGTGATGACGCGCTCCGGCGACAGGTTCGTCAGTCTCAGGGATCGCGTGCGCGTGGCCCGCGACAACAAAGCCGACCTCTTCATCGCTATACACGCCGACACTGTACGCGGTCCCCAGGCCCGGGGCGCCACCATCTACACGCTCTCGGAAAAAGCCTCCGACGCCGAAGCGGAGGCCCTGGCGCATAAGGAGAATCGCTCCGACATCATCGGCGGTCTCGATCTTGGCGCCGAGAGCGAGGAAGTAACCGATATCCTGATCGATCTCGTGCAACGCGAATCGAAGAGCCACTCGATGGTCTTCGCCAAAAAAGCCGTGACCGAAATGAAGCCTGTCACCGAATTCACCGGCAAGCCCTTGCGTTCCGCCGGTTTCGTCGTGCTCAAGGCTCCCGACGTTCCCTCCGTTCTGGTCGAATTGGGCTACCTTTCGAGCCAGCGCGATGAAGCCCAACTCACCGCTTCCCCGTGGCGCGAAAAAGTGGCGCGCGCCATGATCCGTGCCATCGACAAATATTTCGCCACCGAGATCGCCCAGCGCGGTAAGTGATCTGCCCGGTCGGGCCCACGTTTATTTTCTCTCCGTGGCCGGGCTCGACCCGGCCATCCAGCAGACTCGCCCCGTCTTGGCCACATTCCAAGACTAGCGAAAGCACCGTTTGAGGGGTGACGATGCTGCGGTTTCTCGGGTGGCTTTTTACATTGGGATTTATGCTATTCCTCGGCACCGCCGCCGGGCTCGCCTATATCATCTGGGACGTTTCCAGGGATCTCCCGGACTACAAGCAGCTCACGCTCTACGAACCGCCAGTCATGACCCGGGTGCATGCCGCCGACGGCTCCTTGCTTGCCGAGTATGCCGACCAGCGCCGCCTGTTCGTGCCGGCGAATCAGATGCCGAAGCGTATCATCCAGGCTTTCATCTCCGCCGAGGATAAAACCTTCTTCGAGCATGGCGGACTCGATTGGCAAGGCATAGCCTCCGCCGCCCTGCGCTATGCCCAGGTGAAATGGTCCGGTCACGGACAGATTGTCGGCGCCTCCACCATCACCCAACAGGTGGCCAAGATATTTCTGCTTTCGAACGAGCGCTCGCTCACCCGCAAGCTCAAGGAAGCGTTGCTGGTGCAGCGGATCGAGCAAACGTTCAGCAAGGACCAGATCCTCGAACTCTATCTCAATGAAATGTTTCTGGGCACATTCCCCAAGACCAATATCTACGGCGTCGCCGCAGCCTCGCTGAACTATTTTGGCAAGCCCCTGGGTGAGCTTTCCCTGGAAGAGGTGGCATATATCGCCGCACTCCCCAAAGCTCCCAACAATTACCATCCCTACAGGGAAGCCAAGCGTGCCGTTGAAAGGCGCAACTGGGTTCTGGGCCAGATGTTCGCAAATGGCCACGTCACCGAAGCCGAGATGACGGAAGCACGGGCCAAGCCCCTGACCGTCAACCCCCGGCCCTTTGGCGCCCAACTCTTTGCCGCTGAATCCTTTGCCGAAGAGGTTCGCCGCGAAATCATCGATCTCTATGGCAAGGACAAGCTGGAAAAAGGCGGGCTGTCGGTGCGCACCACGCTGGAACCCAAGCTGCAGATATTCGCCCGCCAGGCGCTGGCGCGGGGTCTCATCGCCTTCGACAGGAAGCGCGGATATCGCGGACCCATCGTCAAGATCGATGTGAGCGGCGATTGGGGCCAGCTCATCGCGGGCCGCAAGGTTCCCGAAGATGTGGCGCCGTGGCGCTTGGGTGCCGTGCTTGAAGTCAATGAGCAGCAGGCCGTGGTCGGACTTCAGCCGCGGATACAGCCAGACGGCAAGCTGCCCTCCGAGCGCGAAAAGGTGACGGTGCCGCTGGCTTTGCTGCAATGGGCGAGAGCCCATGTCGACGGCAGCAAGCTCGGCCCCGAGATCAAGGCGGCGACAGATGTGCTAGCCTTGGGCGATGTGGTTTACGTGGCTCCGAGCAAGGATGCGGCACTTTGGCATCTCGTGCAAATGCCCGAGGTGGAAGGCGCCCTCGTCGCCATGGACCCTCACACCGGCCGGGTGCTGTCACTTGTCGGCGGCTTTTCCTATGGCAAGAGCCAGTTCAACCGCGCTGTTCAGGCGCTGCGCCAGCCGGGCTCTTCGTTCAAGCCCATCGTTTATGCAGCAGCCCTCGACAATGGCTATACGCCCGCTTCCGTGGTGCTCGATGCACCCATCGAGTTCAAAATGCTGACCGGGGAAACCTGGAAGCCCAAAAACTATCAGGACAAGTTTTTCGGACCCTCGACACTCCGCCGCGGCATCGAGCAGTCGCGCAATGTTATGACGGTGCGCCTTGCCAGCGAGCTTGGCATGGTGCGGATCGCCGATCTGGCCCAGCGCCTCGGCCTCTATGACAAATTTCCGATGCATCTGGCCATGGCCCTTGGTGCGGGTGAAACCACGTTGCTCAAGATGACCACCGCCTACAGCATGCTCGACAATGGCGGAAAAAAGATTTCCCCCACGCTGATCGACCGGGTGCAGGACCGTTTCGGACGCACCATCTTCCGCCACGACAAGCGGGATTGTGCTGCCTGCAATGCCCAATCCTATGATCCGAGCATTCCTGAACCGGAACTTCTTGACGTGCGCGAGCAGGTGATGAACCCCTACACGGCCTACCAGATCACCTCCATGATGGCGGGCGTCGTGGAGCGCGGCACGGGCAAGAAACTGCAACTCGTCGGCAAGCCCGTGGCCGGCAAGACCGGCACGTCCAACGAGGAAAAAGACGCCTGGTTTATCGGCTTCACGCCCGATCTGGCCGTCGGCGTCTATGTGGGTTTCGATAATCCCAAAGCCATGGGCAAGGGCCGCACCGGCGGCGAATTGGCGGCACCCATCGTCGCCGATTTCATGCGCCTGGCGCTCCATGACAAACCGGCGACGCCCTTCCGCGTACCCCGCGCCATCGAACTTGTGCCCATCGACGCCAAATCCGGCACCCGCGCCGTATTCGGCCGGGAAGGCGTCATCCTCGAAGCCTTCAAGCCCGGCGACGAACCGCCGGAATCGACCACAGTTATCGGCGCTGACGTCGCCGCGGTCGATGGCGCGCAGCAAGGCGACGGCGTCGTTCTGGTTCCCGCCGAGCAGCAGTTCGACAACGGCACAAGCGATGTTGATGATGATGATGAGTTGACGACCGGCGCCGGCGGTCTCTATTGAAGGCGATGCGCGCGGAAATCGCCAACGTGGTTGATGAAATGCAGCAGTCCGTCGGGCTGCTGAGGAGGCATCTTTGACTGGGACGGCGCGCAGAAACGCCTGGCCGAGCTGAACGCCAGGGCCGAAGACCCCGCGATTTGGAGCGATCCCCAAAAGGCCCAGGACGTGATGCGCAAGCGCCAGGACCTGGACAGCCGCATCAACACCATTTTGCGAATCGAGCGGGCTATTGCCGATAACCGCGAGTTGATCGAGCTTGGCGAACTGGAGGGCGATCAGTCAATCGTGACCGAAGCCGAAAAGGCGCTGATCGCACTCAAGGCCGACGTGGCGGCGAGCGAACTCGCGACGCTGCTATCGGGCGAGGCCGATGCCAATGATTCTTATTTGCAGATCAATGCGGGCGCCGGCGGCACCGAGAGCCAGGACTGGGCCCAGATGCTGATGCGCATGTACACGCGCTGGGCGGGCCGGGCCGGTTACAAGGTGACGGTCCTCGACGATCATCCGGGCGAAGAGGCGGGCATCAAGTCCTGTACGCTGGAGATCAAAGGCCAGAACGCCTATGGCAAGCTCAAAACCGAATCGGGCGTGCACCGCCTGGTGCGCATCTCGCCATACGACTCGAACGCACGGCGGCACACATCCTTCGCGTCCGCCTGGGCCTATCCCGTCGTTGATGATGAAATCGATATCCATGTCAATGAAAGCGATGTGAAAGTTGATACCTACCGGGCTTCGGGCGCTGGCGGCCAACATGTCAACACCACCGACTCGGCGGTGCGCTTAACTCATATGCCCTCTGGCATCATCGTCGCCTGCCAGGCGGAGCGCTCCCAGCACAAGAACCGCGCCTCGGGGTGGAAAATGTTGAATGCCCGCCTCTTCGAGGTGGAGTTGCATAAGAAGCAGGAGAATTTCGACGCCGCCAACGCCAAGAAGACCGACATCGGCTGGGGCCATCAGATACGCTCCTACGTGTTGCAGCCCTATCAGCTGGTCAAGGATTTGCGCAGCGGCTTCACCAGCACCAACCCCTCCGCCGTTCTCGACGGCGATCTCGACGATTTCATCCAGGCTTCACTGGCCCACAAAATCAAGGGCGGGGGCGAGGCCGTTGAGGATATCGAGTAGAAGGCTGTGAATTCTCTCCATCACCGGCCTTGAGCCGGTGATCCAGGCTGGATGGCAGGGTCAAGCCCTGCCATGGAGAGAAGCGCAGTCGCGTTATAAGCTTGATCCCACGCCGGAATTCGGCCACGCTTTGGCCCATGTTTGGTGGCCAAAGGGCTGCCAGGCAGGTGGCCGGGGCAGGGTCGGGACAACGGATTCGTGCTGCGCAAGGTATTGAAAATAATCGCCTATAGCGCGCTGACGGTGCTCGTTGCCGCGCTGGTTGCGTTTGCCGTCTTTTACGTGCGCCTGTGGCAAGGCCCGGTACCTCTGAACTTCATGACCGGCACCATTCAGGCCCAGATCAACAACAACCTTTCGGGCATGTCGGTCGCAATCGACGGGGCTTTGATCGAGCGTTCACCGGGCGGCATTCCACATTTCCGCCTGCGCAACATCACCTTGCGCGATGTCTACGGCAATATGATCGCCCGTGCTCCCAAGGCCGCGATCGGCGTTGAGGAGAGCGCTTTATTTACCGGAAGAATCGTGCCCAAGTCGCTTGAATTGATCGGCCCCCATATTTTCATCAAACGCACTTTTGCGGGCGGCATGGAACTGGGTTTCGGCACTCCCGCGGCAGACTCCGATGAATCCGTCGTGATCGCCGCCGAGCCGCCGGGACAAGCCGTGAGCGACGGCAAGACCGGCCAGGAGGCGGCAGGCTCCGCCGGGGTCCAGGGTGTGACCGGCGGGTCGCTGATCGAGGTTCTGGCGGGCGGGGATACCGGCGCTAGCACCTCCATGAGTTCCATCGAGGATATCCGGGTTTCCGAGGCGTCGATCAAGCTTTTCGACGAGGCAAATGACGCGATCTGGAATATCCCCGACGCCAGGCTTGCATTCCGCCGGATGCCCTACGGATTTGCGGTCGTCGCCAATGCCAATATCGCCAATGGCGGTCAAGCCGGTTCATGGCACGCCGAAATTTCCGCAAGTTACCGGCGCGAGAGCAAATCGTTTTCGATCAGCGCGCGCCTCAACGATCTGGTGCCGGCAAATATCTCCGAAGAGATCTTCGCTCTCTCCCAGCTCGCCCGCGTCAACGTTCCGCTCTCGGGCCAGGCTGAAATCGAAATGACCGGGGAGGGAGTCGTCACCAAGGCTTCCGCCGAATTTAACGTGGCCGCCGGTGAGGTGGGCCTGCCGAACTATCTCGCCAAGCCCATCATCGTCGATGAAGGAGCGCTTCGCGCCGACTATGATCCGGCCACCGGCGGGATTGTCATTAGCGATTCGATCCTGCTGGTCGGCGGATCCCAGGCCGAGCTCACCGGCAATCTTTTGCCGGTGCGCAATGCCGAGGGCAGGTTGACGGCGCTGGACATCAACCTCAAGGCGAATAACGCTGCGATCGATGTGCAAGGAACCGTTGTTTCCCCGGTGGCTGTTGACCGTATCGAGTTCGCCGGCACTGCCGCCATCGACGAGGCGCGTCTCGACATCAACGATCTTCTGGTCATGTCTGGAAAAACCGGCATCCGGGTACGCGGCACGATTTTGGGCGGCGGCGAATCCTCCGGCATCCTCATGTCGGGCCGTATCCGTGATCTTTCCTCGACGCTGCTGACGCGGCTGTGGCCGCCCATCATTGCGCCCAAGACTCGCGATTGGGTAAGCCAGAATATCAAGGCAGGCCGCATTACCGACGGCGAGTTTACGGTCAATTTGCCGGTCGATGCCCTGGCGAAGGCCAATCGCCAGCACCGGCTTCCCGCCAATGCCATCAACCTCAAATTCAAGATGGCGGATGTGACCACCGGATATTTCAAAAACCTGCCGCCGCTTCAGGGCGCCCAGGGCGAGGCCCGCCTCAAGGATAATCATTTCAGCCTGACGGTGGCGAGCGCCGGCCTCACGCTCCCTTCTGGCAAACCCGTGAAGCTCGAGCTCGGCACCATGGAGGCCACGGATATTCTTGCACTTGAATCGCGCGCCGTTTTCACCTTTCAAGCGAGCGCCAGCGCCCAGGGGCTGCTCGAGTATCTCGATCTTCCCGACCTGTCGGTGATCAGGAACGCCAATGTCGACAGTTCGAAGCTGGGCGGCAACGCGCGGCTTGCGGTGACGATCGCCCTGCCGCTTATCAAGAATGCGCCGCGCCATCTCGTGTCGATTACGGCCCAGGCTAAGCTCACCGACGCTTCGTTACGGGGAGCACTGCCGAAGATCGATATCACCGGCGGTCAGTTCGATATAGCCGTCGCCAATGGCATGATCGATGCATCAGGTCCCGCGAAGATCAACGGCGTGGATGCAAAAATCAGCTGGCACCGCGAGGCCGGCGCGAACGCCCGGCAATCGGCTGTCATCGAAGCCACTTTGGATGATGAAGAGCGCGGCAAGATCGGCGTCGACCTCAGTGAATTCCTTTCCGGCCCAATTGGCATCAAGGCCGTAATCGATGACCTGGCGGATCCAGCCGGCACGATTGGCATTACCGCAAATCTCGACAAGACGGCGATGCACATCGATACGATCCAGTGGTCGCGACCCACGGCCGCGAAAACCCGGGCCAGCCTCATTTACCACGGCAAGGGCGAGAAGGGCCGCCGGGTTGAAAAACTTGAAATTACCGGGCCGGGCATTCTCATCAAGGGAGATGTTTTGCTGAACGCGCAGGGGGGATTGCGCGAGGCGAAACTGTCCGATGTGCAGCTGGGCGACGAAAATCGCTTCGTGTTGAATATCAAGAAAGCCGAGGAGGGCACCTCGGTTGACATTTCAGGCGATAGTTTCGATGCCCGCGCCTTGATCAAATCCATGTTCAGCCCCAAATCGGCCGGCGGCGGCAAGACCGAAGCCGTCACGGCGCCCTTGTTGTCGATCTCCGCCAATGTCGACCGGGTTCATGCCCATCGCGGTGAAATCTTCACGGGCGTCATCGCCCAGGTCCGCGCGCGGGGCGGGCGCGTGGAGGCCGCGGAAATATCCGGCACGCTGCTTTCAGGTCATCCCATAGTCATGCGCATCGTTCCCGTCAGCGGCGGGCGCGAACTGCGGATTGCCGGGCGCGACGGGGGCGCGGCACTGCGGGCGGCGAACCTCTATTCGAAGGCCGCCGGTGGCCAAATCGACTTTTACGCACTCCTCGCCGACGACGGCAATTCCTCAGTACGCAGGGGGCAGCTGATTCTCCGCAATTTCGAGGTGAGAAACGAAGCCGCCCTGGCCCAGCTCGACACCAAAGGGAAACCCAAAAAATCCGGGCCGCGCCGCGACGGCATCGCATTCAGCAAACTTACGCTGCCGTTCACCACCGACGCCGCCTTCGTCCGGATTGGAGACTCCTTGATCAAGGGCAATGAATTGGGCGCAAGCGCGCAAGGACTTATTCGCAAATCCGACGGCGCCATCGACATCACCGGCACAATTATTCCAGCCTATGGACTGAATTCGGCGCTCAGCGAAATTCCCCTGGTCGGCGATATCCTCGCCGGCGGCCGGGGCCAAGGCATCATCGGGCTTACCTTTGCGCTCGGCGGCACCATGGACAAACCGCGGTTCCAGGTAAATCCGGTTTCCGCCATCGCACCCGGGATCTTGCGGAAGTTCTTCGAATACGGCAACACCGGCGGCGTGCCCGTGCCGACGAGCCGCAACTCCGGCGGCGGCGGCTGAAGCAGCCGGGTTGGCCACGACGAAAAACAGTTCTCCTCCTTCATCATCCCGGACTCTTCTTCGTCGCGGCGATGGCCGTGTCAAGCACGGGCGGCCATGATGAGAAAGGGTGGGTTCAACTGATGGCCATCTCCCCTCTCTCATCATGCCCGGACTTGATCCGGGCATCTTCTTCTTCAATCACCGCGCCTGGATCAGCACGTGCTTCTTCTTGCCCATGGAAAGCTTGATGACGCCATCGGAATTGAGATGCGTAACGCCGAGCATCATCTTGTCGTCGGACACCGCCGTATCATTCACGCGAATAGCACCCCCCTGGACGGAACGGCGCGCCTCGCCGTTGGATGAGGCAAACCCTGCGGCGACGCAGGCCTGGAGAAGGCCAACGCCGGTACGAAGGTCGAGCACGATGGCGGGAAGGCCGATGGCGCTTGCGCCCTCCTCGAAGGTTCGCCGGGCCGTCTCGGCAGCTTGCTCGGCGGCGGAGCGGCCGTGAAGCAGCGCGGTGGCCTCGTTGGCCAGAATCTTCTTCGCCTCGTTAACTTCCGAGCCGCCGAGTTTTTCCAATCGTTCGATCTCGGCCAGCGGAAGTTCCGTATAGAGTTTGAGAAAACGGCCCACGTCGCCATCCTCGACGTTGCGCCAGTACTGCCAATAATCGTAGGGGCTCAGCATTTCGGCGTTAAGCCAGACAGCGCCCGCCGTCGTTTTGCCCATCTTGGCGCCGGACGATGTTGTGAGCAACGGCGACGTCAGCGCGTAAAGCTGGCGGCCATCTACGCGGCGGCCAAGCTCCATGCCGTTGATGATGTTGCCCCACTGGTCGGAGCCGCCCATTTGCAGCACGCAGCGGTGACGGCGGGCAAGTTCCAAAAAGTCGTAGGCTTGCAGGATCATGTAATTGAATTCGAGGAAGGTGAGCGGCTGCTCGCGCTCCAGCCGAAGCTTCACCGAATCGAAAGCCAGCATGCGGTTGATGGTGAAATGCACGCCATAGTCGCGCAGGAAATCGACATAG
>JBKKDI010000338.1:0-3454 GCA_046708645.1 Aestuariivirga sp. | reverse complement strand
GAATTATTTCTTTAGCGGGGTGAAACTTCGTATTTTCTCGACGTATAACGCGGGGAGCCGAGGCGCTCGGCGGGGCCTGCGATACGCTCAGACACGGGCGAATTCGTGTTTCTATCTGGGGTAACGGGCGCGCGTCCAGGCCTTTCGGTTTCCCCCGACCCTGAGGACGAGTTCATCACGAAACCTTACCCGGCTTGGTCGGCGATCGGTACTACGGAACTCATAACGGAAGGCACGCTTGTCGAAATCCGGGTGACCGCCAAGCGCGCCTAATCTTGGATTGCCGCTCAGGCGGGCATCAGCATGGCGATGCGATGGATTCCAACGACCTTGCTTATGTTTGTGGCGGCATCGGTTTTACCCTTGGAGCAGGTGTACATATCGCCTTCCTTGAGGGTGAATTCCTTATCGGCCTTCTTGATCTGGAACTCGCCCGCCGCGATGTAACACACCATGTCGTTGTCCATGGGGGTTTCGGGGAACACCGCTCCGGGCTGGAACACGATATCGACCATCATGATGCTTTTGTAGGCGGGAATATCGGAATTGCCAGTGCCGAGCTCTACCAATCTGACGCCCGGCATCAGCTCTTTGCCGTCAGTGGGGCCATACTCCTTGATTGCCGCCGACGCCCTCGAAACGAACAGGGTGCCGTAGCCGCCGACAGCCCGGCTGCCAGTGCCGTCCTACGATTCATGCTTTTCATGGCTTTGCTCCCTTGGTTGAGTCATGCGCAAAGTGAGCGCACCATCGATTCCGCGCCCGGAATAGACCGCTGTCAAATCACTTTCTGCGCCGTACCAAGGCCTAGGCCAGCCACCGATAGAACCGCACCTGCGTGTCTCCATACGCTCGCCGGTCCAGCAATGTGAGACCTGCGAAGTCGGCGATGGCCGCTTTCTCCGCTTCCTCCAGTACCACCATTGCGGTGAGAGTGAGCCAGCCATCTTCTGTCAACGAAGCTAACGCTTTTTCGCCCAAACCTTTGCCATAGGGCGGATCGATGAAGACCAAATCGAAGGGGCTCTGCGGGGCGCAGGGGCCGAGCCTCGTGGCGTCCCTTCGCCAGATTTTGCATTGGCCGATGACACCGAGACTGTCGGCGTTGCGGCGGATAAGGCCGCGCGCATCAGCACTTTCATCGACGAATTGGCAGAAGCGCGCGCGCCGTGAAATCGCCTCCAGCCCCAATGCACCAATGCCAGCGAAAAGGTCCATGACGCGGACGCCGTCAAGCGTGAAGCCTTCGATGCCATGGGCGAGAATGTTGAAAATGGATTCACGCACCCGGTCAGACGTCGGCCGCGTTCCTTGTCCGGACGGAGACGCGAGGCTGCGGCCCTTAAACTTTCCGCCGACGATCCGCATGGCGCTCCCTAAACTTCGTGCCCAGCTGCTCCCGGAACATCTTGGGCGGCACTTCTTCGATGCCGCCGCGCGGCAATTCGCCCAGCGGGAAGGGGCCAAAGGAAATGCGGATCAGGCGGTTCACCGTGAGGCCGAGATAGTCGCAGAGTTTTTTTACCTCGCGGTTGCGGCCCTCCTTGATGGCAAGCGTTAGCCAGGCATTGTCGCCCTGGGTCTGGTCGATCCGGGCCTCCACCGGGCCATAGCGCACGCCCTCGATCTCCACACCCTTGGCGATCTTGGCCAGTGCCGCATCATCGACTTTGCCATAGGCCCTGACCCGGTAGCGCCTGATCCAGCCGGTGGCGGGGAGCTCGAGGGCGCGGGCAAGTTCACCATCGTTGGTGAGGAGCAGCAGGCCTTCTGTGTTGATGTCGAGGCGGCCGATGGAGACGACGCGCGGCAGTTGCTCGCGGAGCTTCTCGAAGACGGTCGGGCGGCCTTCCGGGTCCTTATGGCTGACGACGAGCCCTTCCGGCTTGTGATAGCGCCACAGCCGCGCCTCGTCCTTGCGCGGCAGAAGCTTGCCATCGACGCGGATGGAGTCCTGGGCGGTGACGTTGACGGCGGCGCTGCGCAAGGTCTTGCCGTTGAGCGTGACACGGGCATCTTCGATCAGCCGTTCGGCATCGCGCCTCGAGCACACACCCGCCCGGGCGATGACCTTGGCAATGCGCTCGCCCGCGAATTCGCTCATCTTGACCGCAACCTTCCCTATGCCCCATGTGGCACGATGATGGTGAAACTGCCAGAGGCTATGTCGCTTGCGTTTGCCGAGGCCGAAGCGGCTGCCGCGCGCGGGGAAGTGCCGGTGGGAGCCGTGGTGACCGGCAGGGCAGGGGCCATATTGGCCAGGGCCGGCAATCGCACTCTCGAATTGAAAGATCCGACGGCGCACGCGGAGTTGCTGGCGATCCGCGAGGCGGCGCGGAAATTGGGGTCCGAACGGTTGGTGGATTGCGATCTCCATGTGACGCTCGAACCCTGCGCCATGTGCGCCGCCGCCATTTCCTTCGCTCGTATTCGCAGGCTTTACTTCGCCGCCTCGGACGACAAGATGGGGGCGGTGGAGCACGGAGTCCGGTTCTTTACGCAACCCACCTGCCACCATGCTCCGGAAGTTTACGGCGGCATCGGGGAGGAACGGGGCAGGGCGCTGCTGATGGCGTTCTTCAGCTCCCGGCGCTAGGTCGTCTTGAATTCAATCCCGCAATTTTTGCGAATCGATTCTTGCTCAATGGCTTTCATCTGGCCCTTGAGATTGGCCAGTTCGGCCGTGACTTGGCCATCTCCTTTGTTGGCAAGCAGGATCGGCCAGAAGATGATCACGCCAACGGTGGTTTTCACGATGTCGTTCGAGCGGTTTTTGTCTTGCTTGCCAGCGGCAGCCGCTGCCCGTTGCGAAATTGTTCGCGCCTCTTCGGCGAGCTGGGGGCATGTGTAGCTCTGGTACAAATTCGGGGAGACGTAAGTTGCTTCGATATCCGCGGATTTTGAGGCACAGCCCGCCAACAAACCCAACGCGATAATGCCTGCTGCACGCTTCATTTTTATGCCTTTTGCCCAGTGAACACCTAACACGCGGGAATCGGGGATGCCATATCCCCCGCCCAAATATCACCGGCAAAAATCGAAGCCCGATTGGCGGAGGGGGAGTGATCCGAACGTTTGACTCACCCCATTGATATTGAAGCCTGATAGTCCTGCCACGCCTCATTTGTCCTAGTTTCAATCCTAGTTCAAATTTCACACGGGATGATGGGTTTCAGACAAAAACCACGAGCCTGCCAGCCGCGAGATCTACGGCAAACATCATACGCTGCCCAATGCTACGCCTGCGCCGCCGTGGTCCCGGTTCTCGCCTTGATCAAAGGGAGGCGCCGATCTTGTGGAGAAGATTCTGCCGGTGCCTGCGGGCCTTGAGCGCCTGCGCCATGGTGACGGCGACGAAACGCGTTGGCGTGTGGGGCTGCAGCTGGCCAATCAGGTCCATGTCAGCGGAAATCACGGTTCCGACCATGCAGTAGCCGCCGCCAGAGACGGCGTC
>JBKKDI010000337.1:0-12437 GCA_046708645.1 Aestuariivirga sp. | reverse complement strand
GACTTCGAAAATCTCACTCGCCGGTCCTTGCGGGGCGGTGCCTATGAGGCCGACTTGCCCACGATCCGCGCCAAGGTCACGCCCAGGGGCGAACATTTCCTCGACCGCGATTTCAAAATCGCGCAAGCCGCCACCGATCGTCCGGTCAAGATCACGGTGCCCGGTCCCCTCACCATCCTGGATACGACCGCCAACATCCATTACGCCGATGAATCCCAACTCGCGCGTGATTTGGCCGACGCCCTCAACTACGAGATCCGCGCGCTCGCCGCCGCCGGTTGCCGCTTCATCCAGGTGGACGAGCCCGTTTTCGCGCGGCAAAGCGAACGCGCGCTAAAGTTTGGCGTTGAATGTCTGGAGCGCTGCTTTCAGGGCGTGCCGGCAGGCGTCACGCGCATCTTGCACATGTGCTGCGGCTACCCCGCCAAGCTCGACGATGACAATTACAAGAAGGCCGACCCGCAAAGCTATTTTGCACTCGCCACGGCACTCGATCAATCCACCATCAACCAGATATCGATCGAGGATGCGCACCGTCACAACGATCCCGCCCTGTTCGAACTCTTCAAGCGCGCCACCCTCATCCTGGGCTCCGTCGCCATAGCCCAGAGCCGCATCGAGACGGTCGATGAGATTTCAGCCAGGCTCACTACTGTCCTCGGCCACATCGACAGCCATCGCCTGATCGCAGCGCCCGATTGTGGCTTGGGCTATCTCTCACGCGAGCTCGCCATAGCCAAGCTCACGAATATCAGCGCGGCGGCGCGGAGCGTCTAATTTTACTGAACAACCCGCCAAAGCTGTGTTGTCAGGCTCTTGAGCGCATCGGGAGTGTGGGTGCTGGAATCTTGAGCCCTTGCGCTGTCGGCGCGACTAAGGCTAGTCGCTATAATTGAAATTCCCGACCCACTGGGGGAGTCGCATGTCCAATACGCCGCACGAGGAAGGACACGTTCACGGCGCCGACCGCTGGAAGCATGACGGAGTCCGCGTCATCAAGGGGGACCGGCTCGACGACAACACGCCCCAGACGCCTGGCATGTACCGTCAGGCGGCGATCAACCACGCCCGCGTGGGAGCCCAAAAACTTTGGGCCAGAACCGTGTCGATCCAGCCCGATGCGAAGACCGGGGTGCATCACCACGGCGAACTTGAAAGCGTGATCTACGTGGTGCGGGGCAGGGCGCGCCTGCGCTGGGGCGACCGGCTCGATTACGTAGCGGAGGCCGAGCCCGGCGACTTCATTTTAGTGCCGCCATTCTGCCCTCACCAGGAAATCAACGCCGATCCTGATCAGCCACTGGAATGCGTTCTCGTCCGCTCGGACAACGAAGCGGTGGTCGTGAACATCACCGACGTCGATCCGGTCAAAAATCCGGAGGCTGTGTATTGGGTCGATCCAATCCACAAGCATCCTTGAACGGCAGCTGGATTGTTGCTGCAGCCGCTGCCGTCTTGAGGACGCGGGATTTAACGATATCCGCTTTGTGTCGTTCCGGGTGTCACCGGGAACTCAGCAAGATCGCCAAGGACGCCAACGTCCTCAGCGATGAAGCTGGCGTCCTTTAGCCTGAAGGAGATTTCGGAATGACACCGCCTTTTAGTCTGACCGCGTAGCGAGGTCAGTTAACGGTTTGCACGCGCTCCACGCCTTAGCAATCAGGGTTAGGGCTTCACGCGTTTGGAGGCCTGGACAGCGATCAAATAAAAAATTCACGCCGATTTGAAATTCATAGTTGCTGCCATTTTTGTTTAAGAACGAACCAAAACCCGCACTGAGCCAATGCGGCTGAACCTTCGGCGCTCCGCTGTTGGGTATGGCGGTACGAAGATCAAATTCCAACACTGCGTCAGTGAATGGCGTTGCCCTACGAGAAGGCCAGCGACGCTGAAGCCCTATGAACAAAGGCATCGCTCCCTCGAAGGATGCTTCTGGCCTTATCGCGAGCCTCGACAAGGGAGATGATGGGATAGGTGCCGATCTTGATGCGCCGCATTCGTCCGTTAACACGAGTGGCGACATTCCAGACCTTACCACCTGTCTTGGATACTCGAAGCATCAATCCCACGAGCAGGGTATCGCGTACCTCATATCTCTTGCCAGTCGATGGTTGTAAATGATCGAGCGTCTTTTGAGTAATCGTCCTTCTCATAAACGAATGATAAGACGATTAATTCCGCTTGTCGGGGTACAATCTGAAAGGATCTGAAGCGGATTGAAAAGACTCGGAAAACGGGATTGGGTAGATACACGCATGCGCCAAAGAGAGGGGGCGAAAGGAGCCGCAGTCGAAGCTTCGCGCAATTGGCGTTCGACTTAATGGAGAGGTCGAACTGGAACGACGGATAAACAGCATTCTCTACTTCATGCCCCAGGCACGGTTACACGACCAATAACCAATTCCTACATACTTATGGGGGCGGGTCTTTTTGCAGCTTCAATCTGAGGCTTTGGCGCTTGCCTTTAGACGTACCACGTCACTCCCACCGCCCTGCGCCCCCAAAGCCGGAAATAAAACTGGAGCGGCTGAGCAAGATCGCGCCGACGTGGCGGAACGGATAAGTGAACCACCCTCAACGAATTTCGTTGATTGCTTTTCGCGACGCGATAGCTGAAGCCAGCACACAGGCGATTTCGTAGAGGATGGACGCGCCAACCAGAGCGGTGCCCCCAGTTTGATCAAGGGGAGGCGAAACCTCTACGAGGTCGCCGCCCACAAGATTCAGCCCTGAGAGGCCCCTAATAATGGCTTGAGCCTGAATCGTTGTTAGTCCACCGATTTCTGGTGTTCCAGTTCCCGGCGCATAAACAGGGTCAATACTGTCGATGTCAAACGAAAGGTATGTTCTTTCGTTGCCGACCACGCTTCGCACCTCCTCAAGGACTCTTTGAACGCCCACGGCATTAAACTCCTCGATAAAGATGGCGCGGATGCCGTGCTCAGCAGCGTAATCCCAGCCTTCCGAGACGTTCTGTGCGCCACGGATGCCGATCTGGATCATCCGTCGGGGGTCCAGAAGCCCCTCTTCGATCGCGCGCCGGAAAGGCGAGCCATGACTGAACTTGGAGCCTTGGAACTCGTCCCAAAGATCCATGTGCGCATCAATGTGCACCATCCCAATTGGTTCATCCTTTGCAATTGCACGAAAGACCGGCAATGTGACGGAATGATCGCCACCAACCGACAGGGGGGTGATGCCTGCAGAGTGGACAAGATTGAAGAAGGCACAAATGTCGGCATGGGCTCCCTCTACGCTCAGTGCCTTGGTCATGGGAACATCTCCCAGGTCAGCAATTTGGCACTGATCGAAGGGATTGACCCGCGTGACATGGTGAATTTTGCGCGTCAAAGACGATTGGTTTCGGATCTCGCGCGGACCATGCCGAGCTCCGGGTCGGTTGGTTAGCGCTCCGTCGTACGGGATGCCAATCAAGCCTAACTCGACTCCAGCTAGACCTGCTGCCAGGGGAGCTCTCAGAAACGTGGCGATTTCGGCGTATCTGGGCGCGTCAATATTTGGCGTTGCTGGAGAAATGGTTTTGTCGGTGTTCATGCATTAACCCCAAAATAGTCGCGGCCAATCATCTTAATGATGTCCGGTCTATCTCCCATGCGTCCGTCGATTCCAACGATTGATTTGTACCGGCAAAGGTTGGGAGGAACCCCGTAACCCTTAATGACCTGGTGGAGGGTAAATACTCGCTGCTCAAACAACTGCGCATGCCCTTAAACTAAAACCTATGGATCGACTAGACATTGAGAAGTTGTTTGTCGTCTAAGAAAGAACAGTGGTGGGAGGTTACGGCTTGCCGTGACTATTTCCAGGGTTAGTTCGCTCTTGCACTGCGCCACTACTCCACGACTACCTCAAGTTCAGTCGGTCCATCGCCAGCGTTAATTGTCCAACCCTCGGCTTTAAGATCGAATGGGCACGATGAAACTACGCATATGAGGTCAATTAAAGCTTTGAGCTCGACGAATGCCCCAGATTCTACAGGATTAGGTGGCGACTTAAATGAACCATCTTTCTCAACCATAGTATTTGTGAAAAAATTGATCGGCTGCGGGATTACGTCAATTTGATAGCCCTCCCTTCGCATCGCAACGCAGAGATTTTCCAAGCAACTGGCGTGCGGACCTTTATGGCCGAAGTATTCGTAACGAAACTGATCGCACGCGGCGATCATCATGTCATGGACGCCACCGGCGCCGTCAAGTAAGAACTGCACCATTGGTCGCCGGAAACGTGAGATAAAGATATCACCTTCCCTTGGCTTCACATTGAAAGTTGTGACCCAGGTATGGTTGGCAGATAGCCACTCGCCTGGACTCTCCGCATTAAACGCAAAGAAATCCGCCGCCTGAGCACCCTTAGGAGTGGTGATGCGCATGATTTGACCTTTTGAAACCCGGACGGCTCGGCCCTCGCGTGGTGGAATTAAGATCTTCATTGTTGAACCCATCATTTCGGTAAGGCTAGCTACCAAGGGAAATGGCGGTCAAGTAAATGCGGTTTAGGTCCACAACATGATCCTGTCCTCTATTTCCGGAAGCTACATCGTTTGAGAATTATCCCTAGTATGAAATATTCGGCCAATTAAACGTCGTTAACCTCCTTCGCAACGAGTCATTTGTACCGGAATTCAATTGGTCAGATCCTATCCCATTCGGAAAAGCGCCAGTTTTAGCTCTCCTGCAACACAGGCCAGCCAGTCATTCACCCTGTAGGTTTTGATTTATTTGAGGATGCCTGTTCAAAGCGACGGTGCAAATCACGTACCTTTTGCGCAAGGCTGGGTATTGGACCTTCCACCGCCAGATGAGGGACGATCTGTCGTATAGGTAGCGGCCGCACAACAGGGACGGGAACCCCAAGTTCGGCCCTCCAGTCTGCTAACTGCTCTGAAGAACTCACGTATACGATGCGACCTAGACCGACCCAGCCGTGCGCCGCCGAGCACATCGGGCAGTGCTCTCCAGAAGTGAAGACGGTCGCTGCCCTCCGTTCTGTCAGGGACATGTTCGCTGCGGCCCAACGCGCTAACTCGATTTCCGGATGACGAGTTGGATCGCCCGAGCCCACGCGGTTATGATCCTCAGCTAGAACGGTTCCGTCCGCCCCCACCAGCACCGAACCGAAGGGCTCGTGGCCTGCTTCCAAAGCCTCGGTCGCCAATTCCACGCACCGGCGCAGGTGTCGCAACTCTACGTCAATTACCATTTTACGAAGCCCTGATTTTATTCGCTTCTATCAGCCACAGCATTGGACGTTAGGCTAAGTTATTTCGATGGAGGTCGGAGATGAACTCGAAGGAGGACACTAGACATTCTGGGAAGCGCCCCTCTCATGATGTCTAGACAGAATATAAGTTGCGGCATCTTCACCCGCTATCACCGCACCCTCAAACCACCCGGCATTTTCTCGTGCAAAATCGGATGTTGCAAATACGATGCGGCCCTCGGGCATCCAGTTCTCACTACGGAACGCTGCCCCATTCCCTTCCGGCACCGCCACCCAAGTACCAAGCGCGAAAGGGTCCTTCACCCAATCGTGCCAATCGTAACCAATAATTTCAGCGTTCGGAAAAAGCTTCCTGATCTCGCTTTCCACCCATTGCGGGTTAGCAGGCTCTGCCGTCTCGCAGTCGAGGCCGAAGCAAATGATCATGGTGGCACCATTGTCAGCCAGACGCTCGGCAAAAGCGAATTCGATGCCCGAGCTATTACCAGTAACTAATGTCCCAAGCGTGACCCCCTTGGCCATAACCCAAAGCTTGAACGAGCGTCCTTCGTGTCCACGACCGATTGTCGCTTGCTTTGATGTGGACAGCGACGGTTCGAAATTCACGTATGGCAACTGATTGACACCCAAGGCCATGACACAAAAAGCGGCCTCGAGCTCTTGTCCATCGCTTGTATGGAGGCGGACTGACTCCTTCGATTGAACTACACGGACCACCTGCTTTTCAATTCGGAGTTCGGCGCTAGATTCATCAATCATGCGTTCAGCTAAAATTGCCATGCCGGGGTTCACAGTGTCGGCCCAACAATCGATCATGGCTTCAGCCAAACCACCACCATAAGCGCAGCTTCCCAAAAATTCACTGGCATCAACTGAAGCATGATTGCCATTTCCTGAAACGGTCCACCAAGCCGAAAATAGATTACGTGTTGCCTTCGGAGGGTTGAGCCGATCGAGATAGCTCTTGAAACTTAAACCAGTGAGTGGGCGCTTCTTTTCATCCACATTTCCTCCCATCTTAACGAGAATGGCGTCCGCGGCAACGCGGGCAAGGGCGCGCTCATGGGCTGGAACATGCTCCTGTGCCACAGCACTGTCAGAATGGAGATCACCGTCTCGGAACCAGAGCCGGTTGATTACGGCGGGGCGTGGGCGTAGTGACAGACCGCATTCTTCCACTAGAGTGCGGATACGCGCGTGCCAAGGCGTGATCCAGCTTCCCCCATATTCAAGTAAAGGTGCAGAATTGTTTGCCCCTTTAAACGCTTTCAGAAATGCCCGGCCGCCAATCCGAGCGCGGGCTTCCATTATCGTTACGTTTAGACCAGATTTGCTCAAGCTGAGAGCCGCTGCGGCACCTGCGAGGCCGGCTCCCACTACAATTACATCAGGATTCTTCTTGAAATGGAGCGGCATTGTCAGTCGATGATCTCGAAATGTGCCTCTACTGGCTTTTTGTTGTTGATGGCGAGAATGTCTTGCGGGCATGCCGACATGGCACATATGCAGTCTAGTTCAGCACGCAAGACTACATAGTCGCCGGGTTTTGACATTGCCGGCTCGAAGGCCAGTTTGCCCTCGGAAGTCCAAGGAATATTCATGAACAAATTGATGGATGCAGGGGTGTAAGGAATAAATAATCCGAGTTCGAAAAGTCCTGCATTCAAATTGTCGCGGCAGTTATCATGGTATGTAGTGCAACCGAGAAGCCCGTAACGTTCGTTGTCGCAGGGTGCCATGAGCGTATCATGACGTCCCGGCGAAGTGTCCTTCTCAAGTATTAGAAGGGGCCGCCGGTGGTTGGTGTACATTTTGTCGCCTTCGATCGGAAAGAGCCGCGTCCACGTTGCGCGACAGTGTTCCATCCCAATATATTCATTCATCTGACTCGACACGAACGCCCAGAAATCGACTACTTGATTGCCATGCGTGTTGATAATCTTGATAGCCTGACCCTTTTTGAGTTGGGTAGCCTTGCCGCGCCGTGCCGGTATTGTCTGTAATTTGGTCATGAGTGCTCTCCGCCAGAATTATCCTGGCTGTGAAGCATAACGACCTGGCGCGCCGCCTCGCAAGCCACTTGTGAGCATGGGAGCATTGACAAGCCTAAAATGGCAATGTGAACCTTGCATGAGTCTTCTGGATACTCTTTCGAGGAGAACATGGCATGCGGCTTTGGATCAGGGACCCCCTCGCTTGTTTGGCCGTGGGAGCAGAGCGCGGGTTGGTTGTGGAGAACGGGATTATCGCCGAATTGGTCCCCCCGGGGCGAGAACCGTTGCGGCCCTCCGACAAAGTCTTCGATGCTTCAGATCATGTCATATTGCCAGGGCTGATCAATTCCCATCATCACATGTATCAAACCCTTACGCGTGCTCATCCGCAGGCGATCAATAAAGAGTTGTTCCCTTGGCTGATGGCCCTTCTTCCCTGTTGGGCGCGACTTACGCCAGAAGCTCACAGGCTCGCCACTCGACTGGCCCTGACTGAGCTTTTGATGTCGGGCTGCACCACTGCGGCGGATCATCATTATATGTTTCCGGCAGGTTGTGAAAACGCCATTGATATCCAGGTCGAGGAAGCCAGAGCTCTCGGCATGCGGGCGGTGATTTCCCGGGGATCGATGGATCTTTCCGAAAAGGATGGGGCGATGCCGCCGGATAGTGCGGTTCAGGATCGCCAGACAATTCTCGCCGACTGCGAGCGCCTCATCGGACTCTATCATCAGAGAGGGGACGGTGCGTTAACGCAGATTGCGCTCGCGCCTTGCACGCCGTTTCTGGCCAGCCGGGAACTGATGATCGAGACCGCGGCGCTCGCGGAGAAGCATGACTGCCGATTGCATACTCACATCGCCGAAACGCGGGACGAGGGTGATTATTGCATTCAGCGTTTCGGTCATCGTCCGGTTGACTACATGGAAGATGTAGGCTGGATGAGCAGCAGGGTCTGGCTAGCACACGGTATTCATTTCAACGACGGCGAGATCAGCCGATTGGGCCGCGCGGGCGTAGGGGTATGTCATTGCCCGACTTCGAACATGACATTGTCATCCGGCCAATGCCGCACGCGAGAACTTGAGGCGGCAGGAGTTGCGGTTGGGCTTGGGGTCGACGGTTCGGCTTCCAACGATAACTCTAACCTGATGGAGAGCGTGAGGCATGCCCTCATGATTAATCGGCTGACGTATGACGCTACAGTCACCCACTTTGACGCTCTGCGTTGGGCTACATCAGGTTCAGCGCGTTGTCTCGGTCGAAGGGATATAGGTGAGGTAGCCCCCGGAAAACAAGCTGACCTCTCGATGTACAAGTTGGACGAACTGCGTTTTTCCGGTGCTGGCGATCCACTCGCGGCGCTCGTACTCTGCGGCGCTCACCGCGCGGATCGAGTGATGATTGCCGGTGAGTGGAAAGTCGCGGATGGAATACCCGTTGCTGTAGACGTCGAGGCATTGCGTCGCGATCACACGGCCGCGGCGCGCCGTTTCGTAAGGGCATAGAAACTTCGCCGGTAATGAATTGTTTTATCAGGTCAAAATGGCTTGCTTCCAAAAAATTCAAATGATAGCCTTTCAATTGGGCCTGGAGCCTAGACGCTAATAAGTCGAGCCGGTTTGTCGGTACCCGGCCAAATCGGAGCGTATCCCCGTTGCTTCGGCCAGAAGTCGGACGCGCGCCTTGCGCCAAAAAAAAATGGAGGAATGGATGCTTATCTCAAGACGAAAATTAGTCGGCATTATGGGTGCCGCCGCGACCGTAACGGCGGTTGGAGCCAAATCGGCTTTAGCCGAAAAGCTTAAGGTTGCGATCGTCATGCCTGGCAACATCACCGACAAGTCATGGACCCAGGCAGGCTACGAAGGAATAAACCAGGCTGGCGAGGCCCTTGGTCTTGACGTGGCCTTTAGTGAGAAGATTGCCCAGCCGGATCAGGCTGAAGCACTGGCTGACTATGCACGCCGCGGCTATAAAATCGTTATTGGCCACGGTGGCGAATTTCAGGAAGCGGCCGAACGCGTAGCGCGAAAATATCCCGACACGCTTTTCGTTATAAACAACGGGCATCAAGCTAAGGAAAATATTGCAACTGCCGACTTCAACTACAGGCAGTTGGGTTACGTGATGGGATACATCGCCGGCAAAATGTCGAAGTCCGGCAAGGCTGGCTGGATCGGGGCGCAGAAAATCAAGTTCTCAACCGATCTGAACGAAAGCTTCATCGTTGGCTTCAAGGACGCCGGCGGTAAAGAGGTTTTTACCGCTTGGACGAACGAATGGGATGACATCGCCAAAGGAAAGGAAGCTGCTTTGAGCCAAATCAACCAGGGTGCCGACGTTATCTTCCCGACGATGGACAACGCTGTTATCGGCAGCTTGCAAGCCGCCAAGGAAAAGGGTGTCTGGGGTTTTGGTCTTTATTATGATGCCATCGCGGATTGGCCCGACACGGTGTTGCAGTCAGCGATCTTCGATATCAAAGGTGTTATGAAATCCTACCTGACGCTTGCTGGCGAAAACAAACTCGAAGGCAAGAACTACAATTTTGATCTCACTAAACCCGAAGGCGCCCGCATTGGTACATACCACAGCGCGATCCCTGCGGACGTGGTCGCCGAAGTGAATGGGATAATCGACAAAATGAAATCGGGCGATTTCGAGCCTTGATTCTGCTTTGGACGGTCGGCGATGCCGGCCGTTCATTTCCGCTATGATTGCGAGAGGTGGCTGCAGCGCAAACGATGCCATACATCACCGTAGATCGCGTGACGAAGTCGTTCGGCACTTTCAAAGCGCTTGACACCGTAAGCATCGGAATAAGAAAAGGCGCCATTCACGCAATTCTGGGCGAGAACGGCGCCGGCAAATCCACGCTAATGAATATTCTTTACGGGTTGTATCGACCCGATGAAGGTTCAATTTCGATAAATGATACGGTTCTCAAATTAGGTTCGCCAAGCGACGCAATTGCGAGCGGTATTGGAATGATCCATCAGCATTTCATGCTGGTTGAATCCCTGAGCGTCGTTGAAAATGTCATCATGGGGTTGGTGCATGGTGCGCGATCTATAGATCTCCCTTTTCATGAAAAACGAATTAGGGAATTGGGCGCCAACATCGGTTTTGATGTCGATCCGGCCGCTCAAATATGGACGTTACCCATGGGATTGCGTCAACGGGTCGAAATCATCAAGGCGCTTTATCGGGATGCCGACATTCTCATCCTCGACGAACCTACGAGTGTTTTGGCGCCGGGGGAGATATGCTCATTTATCTCTGGAATTCGCAGGCTGCGCGATTCCGGCCATACGATAATTTTCATAACCCACAAGCTCGAGGAGGTAATGCAAGTAGCTGACTTCGTCACCGTCATGCGCCATGGCAAGGTCGTGCATGAAACTGAGCCGGTGAAAACCAATGCAAGAGAGCTCGCGCGTTGGATGGTGGGGCGTGATGTTTTAATCCAGTTGAATCGCGGGAGAGTGACGCAAGCTGAAGTCGCGAGTGCCGCGCCGAATGTTCTGGTAGCGGACGGATTGGTCGCCACAAACGATCGGGGGATTCGGGCTCTCGACGATGTTTCCTTGTCCGTTCGTGCAGGTGAGATACTTGGCGTGGCGGGAGTCGACGGGAATGGTCAAAAGGAACTTGCCGAGACGATTGCGGGCTTGCGTCCACTTGTAGCTGGCCGCATTCTTGTGGACAATCGGGACATAGCGCCTCTGGATGTAAAAGCCCGCATTGCCGAGGCGGGCATTGCTTTCGTCCCGGAAGACCGGCAGTCACAAGGTTTGGTGCTTGACTATCCGGTGGCATTTAACATGGTGCTGCGAACTTACGACCGTCCACCGGCGGCCAGGCGCGGTGTTTTGAACTTTGCGGCCATCCGAAAACTTGCCGGCGATCTAACGCGGCGATACGATGTGCGCTTGCGTTCCATCGATCAGTTGGCGCGCTTTCTATCCGGCGGTAATCAGCAGAAGGTTATTTTGGCGCGCGAGATCGAGGCTGGACCACGCGTACTTGTTGTTATGCAGGCATGCAAAGGTCTTGACGTTGGCGCTATTGAATTTGTTCAGAATACAATTCTTGATCTCAAGGCAAAGGGCGTCGCCGTCCTCTACATCTCAACTGAATTGGAACATGTGCTCGACGTCTCTGATCGCATTGCGGTTATGTTTCGAGGACGGATTACGGGCGTTCTGAATCGCGGCGAAGCGGTGACGCAACGCATCGGAGAATTAATGGCTGGCCTTGATAGCGGTATGGCGGCGTGACAGCGCGTCTTATGGAGGCGCTGTTCGCAACCCGCACCGCGTGGGCTGTGCTGGTGGCGTTGCTTATGGGATCGGTGCTTATATTGGCCGGCGGGGGAGATCCCATAGAGGCCTATCGCACTTTGTTCGGTGAAGCATTCTTCGACCGCTTCGGATTTGGCACAACGCTGGTTAAATTTTCACCGATCCTGCTGGCCGGGCTTGCTGTTGCCATACCGTTGCGGGCTGGCCTCTTCAATGTTGGAGCCGAAGGTCAGATCTATCTTGGTGCGTTGTTTTCCTCGATCGCGGCTCTCCTTCTACCGCCCATATACTGGATGTTGCATCTCGCAATTTGCGTTCTTGCCGGAATGGCCGGCGGCGCGGTTTGGGCGCTGATCCCGGCACTTCTCAAAACCTATCGTGGAATTAACGAGGTTATTGTGACGCTGCTCCTAAACTACGTTGCCATCCATCTTGTCAGCTTCGCGGCGGGGGGGCCGATGATGGAGGAAGGAGCGCCATATCCATATTCCGCGGAGATACCCTTTGATCTGATGCTGCCGTTGATCCTGCCGCCCACGGATGCTCACGCGGGCGTCCTTGTTGGTGTGGTGCTGGCGCTGGTTCTTTATGTCGCTATGAGACATACGTCCTTCGGCTTTGCGATGAACACGGTAGGGTTCAATTCCCGAGCCGCGGAATATGCCGGTATAAACGTCAAGCGCCAGATGGTTCTGGCTATGACAATTGGCGGCGCGCTCGCCGGCCTTGGCGGCGCATTCGAGGTGCTCGGTGTTAAATACCGGCTGTTTCACAATTTCAGCAATGGCTATGGTTTCGACGGCATCGTCGCGGCGTTCATGGCCGCGGCCAATCCCATCATTGTGCCATTCACGGCGCTATTTCTGGCCGGACTGAAGGCTGGCGCCCAACT
>JBKKDI010000336.1:0-7207 GCA_046708645.1 Aestuariivirga sp. | reverse complement strand
CCTGATGCTCGGTGCGCGCCGACAGGTCGGCAACGCCAGAGGCAATCTCCCGCGTCGCTCCCTGAACTTCACCAGATACACCCGATATCCGGCGCGCAATCGCACGGATCTTGTCAGCCATGGTGTTGGCATCGGTCTTGAGCTGCAGGAAGCTGCCCTTGAATTCACCCACCACGCGCTGGCTCAAATCACCACGGGCCAATGCCGACATCATGCGGACGGTTTCCGAAAGCCCGCGATCCACCGTTTCGGTAATATCGTTCATCCCCCTGGAAAGTTCGAGCATGAAGCCGGACTTGTCTGATACCGGTATGCGCTTGGTGAAATCACCATCGCGCGCCGCATGGACCATGGTGGCGACTTGCCGCTCGGTTGCTAGCTGATCCGTCATGTCCTTCCATTCGATGCTGGTGCCAAGGCGGTCGCTAAAGCTGTTGAACACTGGCGTCATCACGATGTCGAAGGTGCGGGCGCCTATGATCATGCGCTCATGCTGCGTGGCCTCCGGTTTGTCTTCGGCTAAAGCACCCCCGAAGGCCATGATCCAGCTGCCCACCAGCGCCTCGGTACGGAAGTCGGGTATGACCGCTCGCAGGTCCGCCTCGACGGCGCGGAACATTTCCTCGGCCGCCTTGTTGATGGCGAGGATCGTGCCCTGCGGCTCGACCAGCATGAACGGCGCCGAGGCCACCTCAAGCGCCGACTGGGTGCGCACAGCCTGGGTTGCGTCCTCGTGGAAGGAAGCCAGGATGCGGGCGAGCTGGCCGATTTCATCCCCGCGTTCCTGTGAGGGGATGGCGATATTCTGATGCCCGGCCGCCACCTTTTCGAAAACACCGGTCATGGCTTTGATCGGACGAATGATGCTGCGGCCGACCAGGAAACCGAAGGCTAGGATGACGGCCACGAGTGAAGCCAAGCCGGCAAACCACACCATCCGGGTGGTCTCCCGGGCTTCGGTGAGGGTCTTGGCCGACATGGCTTGTCCGTCATCGGCTATGGATTCGATCTTGACGAAATAGGGGTCCATCTGGGCGGAAATGTCGGCCAGCAAACTAACGTTCACCTTGAAAACCCGATCCCCGGTGGCCCAGACGACGTTGGCATTGCGGTAGGCCCCTACCAGCATTTTTAGGCGTTCTACTTCCGCGGTTGACAGGGCGTGGCTGGCCACCGCCGCCATGATTTCCTTTTCCATCTCATCCAGCAGGCCGGTGAATCTGGCATCCAAAGCCTTCAGCTCAGACGGGCTTTCGGTTTCGCCTTGCTGGAATTCCCGTTGCCGGAAGTCTTTCACCCGCGAGCGCGCGGCCATGATTTTGCCGGTCACGTTGTCGAGATTGAGGGAGGCGACCGCAGCATCCAGATCGAGTTCGAGTCTTGCAAGCGTGCCTTTCCTTCCGCCATTGCTTTGGTTGCGCTGCAGGATGACGACCTTGCTGAACTGGCTCTCATAGGAAGCCATCAGGGCTTTCAGTTTTATGGTTGGTTCGGCCAAATCGCCGTTGACCTTGCTGTCCCCCAGCACAACGAGCATCACGCTGATCAGCTCCGCGGCCGCCTTTGACTGGGAAACGGACCGGTCATCGTTGCGCAACAGAAAATCTTTTTCGCGCCTTCCCAGTTCGGCTGCCTTTATCCTCAGCTCACTTATCATATCGGCAAGGCGGGAGGATTTCTGGTTATCCTGAAAGGCCAGCTCAACGGTCCGGTCGCCGTTGAAAAACGTAAGCGCCAGGAGTGCCAGGCCGACGGCGGGAGCGAGCACAAGGAGAAAAATGCGCTTGCCGATCTTGATGTTGTTCATGACACTGAACATTTTATAGCTCCTATGCCGCCGACGGCGTTGAAAGGTGACCACCCAGGCGCTGGCTCACCAGCTGATCGAGCGCGATTACCGCCATGAGATGATCCTGACCGGTGACGAGACCGTGAAAGAAAGGGTTGCGGTCCTCGCCTTCCAGATCGGGTATGGCGGCGATATCCTTGCGGGGCACGGTCACGATGTCGGAAACACCATCCACAAGAAGACCGCTTTGGGCTTCACCCACGGCGACGATCACCACCACATGGGCTGGCGTTGGCTCGGTCAGGCCCTGGCCGAAGCGCATCCGGAGATCGATGACCGGGACGATGGCGCCACGCAGATTGATGACGCCGCGGATGTAGGCTTGTGAATTGGGGAGGCTGGTGGTCCCGGTCCACGCCTTGATTTCACGCACCGCCATGATGTCCACGCAGTAGTGCTGCTCACCCACCATGAAGGAGACGAATTGCTGCACGTCGACATCGTCGGAAGCCGGCGTTGTGACGGAAATATCGTCATAGTCGGTAATTCTGCGTTTGCCGATCATGCGACGTTTCTCCTGTCGGTTTCGGAACCCACGGCCTGCCGCCGGGATTTGCACCGGGACGCGTTGAGCCGCGATATTTCAGTGGCATCGAGAATGAGAGCGACGCGCCCGTCGCCGAGAATGGTGGCCCCGGCAATGCCGGCCACGGGATCGAGATTGTCGGTGATGCTCTTGATCACGACTTGTTGCTGACCAACGATCTCGTCGACGACCAGCGCCATGTGGCCGCCACCTTCGATCTCCACGATGATGGCGACCGATTGCTGCTTGCAGGGAGCGGCAGCATTGCCAAATGCGCGGTTCAAATGGACCAGTGCCACATAGCTGCCGCGAACCTTGAGGACCTCGCCAAACCCCGCGACTTCGCCCACATCCTTTTGCCAGGAAGCGCGGCATTCAACGATGCTGGCGATCGGAAGCACATAGGAGTCACTGGCGGCGCGCACGATCATGCCTTCGAGAACGGCAAGAGTGAGCGGCAATGTCAAAACAACCGTCGAGCCGGAGCCGGGTTCGGAGCGCACGCTCACACGGCCACCGAGCTTCTGGATATTGCGTTTCACCACATCCATGCCGACGCCACGGCCGGAAATGTTCGTCACCTTTTCGGCGGTCGAGAAACCCGGCAGGAAAATCAGATTATCGATCTCCTCGGTGCTCAACGAGGCATCGGCGGAAATGAGGTTTTTGGCGATGGCCTTGTGGCGTATCTTTTCCCGGTCGATGCCGCGGCCATCGTCACCCACCTCGATGACGATGCGGCTGCCCCGCTGTTCGGCGCTCAGGTGAATGACACCCTCGGCGGGCTTGCCCTTGGCAACCCTCTCGGCGCTGTCCTCGATGGCATGGCCCGCCGCATTGCGGATCATGTGCATGATCGGATCGCTGAGCTGCTCGATCACGGTCTTGTCGATTTCGGTGTTTTCGCCGGCCATCCGCAAGACGATCCTCTTGTTGGTTTGCTCGGAGAGTTCGCGCACCAGCCGCGGCATGCGATCGAAGATCGTTCGAATGGGCTGGGCGCGTATCGCCATCACGCTGTCCTGGAGATTTTGCGTGTGCGTCAGAAGTTGCGAGAGTTCCTGGAACAGCCGCGGGTTGGCGTTGAACAGGGACTGATCGATCAACTGGGCAACGAGCGCCTGGGAGATGGCAATCTCGCCGGCGAGGTTGACCAGCCGGTCGATCCGGTCGATGTCGACGCGGATGGTCGAGGTCATCGGCTCAGCCATCGGCATGTCATGGTGAATGACATCCTGTTCGGCGGCTTTTTCAGGAGTTGCGGCAGGTTCCGCCCGCGTTATCGACAGGTCGCAGTCGTCTTCGACGAATTGGAATATATCCCGGACGGCGGCGTGGCCACGCGCTGTCTCAAGTTCGAATGTCCAGCCGATGTAAGCATCGGCTGGTTGCAACTGCGCGAAGGGCGGCAATGCGGAGATGTCCGCGGTCACCGTTAAACTTCCCAGCTCTTGCAGCTGGCGCACAATAAAGAGCGGTTCATTGGCGCGCTTGAGCAGTCCCGGATGGGGATAGAACCGGATGTTCAACCGCTCGGTCTCGCCCGGCGCGGAGTCTTCACCGGCGTTTGGCGTGGCTTCGGCGGGCTCGGATGAGGTGGTGTTGAGATTGATGCCCGCCAGCCGCGCCAGGGCGCCGATCATGTTGTTCTCGTAGCCCGCCGCCAAATCGGTGTTGCTGCCGGCTGCCAGAATGAGATCGGAGAGGCAATCGGTGGTCCGAAGGGCGGTGGTCATCAGCCCTTCGGTAATTTCAATCTTGCCGATGCGGATACCGTCAAGAACTGTTTCAAAAATGTGGGCAAAGGGAACGATGCGCTGGAAGCCAAACATGCCAGCGCCGCCCTTGATGGAATGCACGGCGCGGAACGCGTCATCGACCAGCTCCTGGCTTCTGGCGCCCCGCTGAAGCGCGGAGAGCGTGCGTTCCAAAGTGCGTGTGTGTTCATCGCACTCATCGAGGAACATCGTTTTGAAACGTTCTAGCTTGCTATCCATGGGGATATCACACCGGGGCAGTCACTTCACGCGGGCCCCAGACGCTGCACCAGCTGAACCAGAGAAACGGGATCGAACGGTTTCACCATCCATGCCGTGGCGCCGGCGTGGCGCGCGGCCCGCTTTAATTCGTCGTCGCATTCCGTCGTCAGGAACACGAAGGGCGTGGCCTGGTGCACTTCGCTCTGCCGCACCTTGTGAAGGAGTTCGAAACCGCTCATCACCGCCATATGAAGATCGCTGATGATCATCTCGACCTGATCCGCCGCGAGAACCTTCATGGCTTCCGCGCCGTCACCGGCCTCGAGAACCTCATGGCCCGCCTCGGCCAGGGTGGACGTCAGGATTTCCAGCAATGTGGGTGAATCGTCGACCGCCAGGATTTTCATGGGAGTTCCGGTGTTTTGATGCCGTTCAAGATGCCGGCGAGACCGAGATTGACGAAGGCCCCGTCGAAGGCTGCGGATGAGTTTTTGAGACTGAGGGCTGTGCCGGTTTTTTGCGTTTCGAGCACAAACGCGGTCAGCACCTGAACGCATGCCGTCGACATCCGGGTGACCGCGCCCGCGTCGATGACCAGCGGTGCTTCGCGCTTCAAGCCCTGGAGCAAGGTTTCCTTGAGAGACGCTGCTGCCCGGAGGTCGAGCACGGGCTCGAGCGCTAGGCTCAGTCGTTCGCTTGAAGTCCCCGGCGACGGCATGGTCATATCCTCTGGCGATTAGCCGGGATATGTTGAAGGCAGTTGGTTAATAACTCGAGAACTGCCGCGGGCGGGAGCGGGGATCAATGGCCGGCGGCGGAGCCGGCCGGTCTGCGGTCGTCGTGGCCGCCGTAGAGCCGGCCGGGGACGGGGTTGCTTCCCGCCATTGCATCATTGCCGGAGTCCTGCTGCCCTCCGGTTGCAAAATCGCTGGAGCCCATCAGGATCGCCTCGGCGGCGCCCCAGGGCGCTTGTTCCACAACCCTATGTCCCATTTCATTCAATTTGTCTTTCGTGTCGGGAGACAGAGCGAAGGGTTCCGCAGCAATCTGGTCGGGTAACCATTGGTGATGGATGCGGGGAGCATTCACGGCCTCCTGAATGTTCATGCCGTGATCCACGACATTCAGGATGACTTGCACGACGATCGTGATGATGCGCGAGCCGCCGGGAGAGCCCAGAACCATGACGAGCTTGCCATCCTTGGTCACAATGGTGGGGCTCATGGAGCTCAACGGCCGCTTGCCGGGCGCTATCGCGTTGGTCTTGCCCTGGACAAGGCCAAACAGATTGGCGACACCGGGCTTCACGGTGAAGTCGTCCATCTCGTCGTTGAGGAAAAAGCCGGTATCCCCGGCGATGACCTTCGCTCCGAACAGGGCGTTGATCGTGTAGGTGACCGACACCGCATTGCCGGCCGCATCGGCAATCGAATAATGCGTGGTTTCGGTTCCTTCATGGGGTGCTATTCCCGGTTGCACTTCTTTAGACGTGGACGCTTTTGCGGCATCGATCTTGGTTCTGATTTCCGCGGCATAGGTTTCAGAAAGCAGGCGCTCCAGCGGATTTTTGACGAAATCCGGATCCCCCAGCAGGAAATTGCGGTCGACGAATGTATGCCGCATGGCCTCAACCATGAGATGGATGGCCTTGGCGGAATGAAAGCCGAATTGCGCGATGGGATAGCCTTCGAGGATATTGAGGATTTCGCAGATTGCCGTGCCCCCGGAACTTGGGGGCGGCGCCGATATCAATTCAAAACCCCGGTAATTGCAGCGCACTGGCGCGGTTTCGGTTACCGTATAATCTACGAAATCCTTCTTCGACAGTACACCGCCGTTGGCCCCGCTGGCGGCGGCGATCGCATCCGCAACGGGGCCCTTGTAGAAGGCATCAGGTCCCTGTTGCGCGATAAGCTTTAGAGTTCTCGCCAGATTCTTCTGGACCAAAATATCTCCGGCCTTCCAGGGTTTTCCGCCATTGAGGAAGATCGCCGCGACGTTCGCCTGACCAGCAAAATCTTGGGTCGCGGCCGCCAGAATATCGGCATCGCCTTTCGTGAGTGCAAATCCTTCATCGGCAAGTTTGATGGCCGGAGCCATGACGGTCGCTCGCGGCATGGAGCCGAATTTCCGCAGCAGGGTGTCAAGACCGAGCACGGTACCAGGCACGCCGGCAGCCAAATAGCCCTTGAGGCTGAGGTCCGGCACCACCGCGCCTTTGTCGTCGAGATACATGGTTTCGGTTGCGGCGGGCGGGGCTTTTTCGCGGAAATTGAGAAAGATATCGCGTCCGCCCGCCAGGTGCAGCGTAGCAAAACCACCGCCGCCGATGTTGCCGCAACAGGGATTGGTGACCGCCAGGGCATAACCCACAGCGACAGCGGCATCGATGGCATTGCCGCCCTGACGCAATATCTCGACACCCACGGCTGAAGCTTCATGCTGGGATGTGACCACCATACCGTTTTCAGCGGTGAGGGGCTGGCGCGTTACCGCCCAAACCGCGGGACTGCCCGCAAGGAGGCAAAGGCCGACAACGAAAACGACTAGCCGGAGCGTATGCATGGCTTAGTGATCTCTACGATGTGGCCGGCCACCCGAAGCCCCAAGAGCGCAGGGTGGCGGAAGAGGAGGGAGGCTAACATTTATCATAACTCGCTGTTTTTACTAGTTAATTATAGAAGTTGCGCCAGTTCATCCCAGTAGTTATCCCCGCAAAGCATTCAATTCGGCTGAGGAGGGGTCGCTTAACAGGGTAGCGATCCATGCCCCGAGAGCCAAGATTTCAATGATTACTGAAGAAGGCCGAGAGTATCCAGCCTAGCCCATAGAAAATCAAAAATAGTATAAGGG
>JBKKDI010000335.1:0-10703 GCA_046708645.1 Aestuariivirga sp. | reverse complement strand
CGACGAGCGGCACGGTTTCTCCGTAGCGCTGGTAGGGCACACATTCGCCGCGTCCGGCATGGGGTCCGTCGCGGAGGGTTACGACGACCACATCGGCAGATGTCTTGCTGCCGCGCGAAATTGTAAAACTGCCGGCAATGGGCCAGCTCTCGCAAGCAACCTCAAGACCCGGCATCTGCGTTATTGCGGCGGAATGCGGCCAGAAGCCTCCGCGAGCATAACGTAAATGCGGCCCGACTCGGAAGCGAGGCAGGCCTCCACCATGGCCTCGCCCTTGGGTGCAGCACTCATCATGTCCAGCAACTGCTCGAACAGGCGGATGGAAGTATCGACCCGGCTCCGCACCAGGCGGTCGTTGCCGTAGCGCTCGACAATCACCTTTTGCAGGCGCTTGCCGCGGCCGTCGTACAGCCTCCCGGTATAGACGCCACGCTCGCCGTCGGCGAAGCGTTTTTCGAGATCGCGGGGCAAGCTGCCATCGATTGCCTCGACAACATCGCGGGCGGCAAGATTGAGTTTGTCGATCAGGCCTTCCATCTCGCGCGGCAGCGCCTGAGCTTCCTTGTCTGCGGCCGCAGCCCTTTTGGGCTCACCAATCTTCGCGGTGCTTTGGGCGAGGTCGGCAAGAAGCCGTCCGCGCGAGGCATGCGTCTGTTCAGCTGTCTCGCTCCGCTGGGAGTTTGCTGCCTCGCTCCGCTCGGTATTTTTTTGCTGGGCGCTCACGGTTCCGTTTTGCGGAGCCTGGACCGTGGCGCCCTCAGATTTTCCCGGCGGGGAATCCCGGTAACTTCGTTGCAAGGCAATGCCCGGCCCCGACAGGTCAAGCGTGCCGGTCTGGCGCTTGACGACTTCGGCCAGCGCATTGAGGGCCGAGATCTGATCGGACACGACACGGCGCATGGCGTCGGCGTTGTTGCGGGTCTCCTCGGGGAGGCCGACGATCGCCCGCTTCATATCGGCGCGCGCGCCATCGATGTCCTTGACCACCTGTTGGGCGGTAATGCGCATATCCTGGGCCGTCTGCTGAAAGTCGGTGGCGGTTGCCGACAGCATTTCGTTCATGGCGGTCATGGCGCGCTCGTGCTGATCGCGCAGCACGCTGGTGGCTTGGGAGATCTGGCCGCCCGACGTCTTTTCGAGCTTGCCGATTTCCTGTTCCAGATTCGCCGCCGCCTGGGCCGTCTGTTCGGCGATAATCCGGCCGATATCCTTCGAGCGCGCCTCGGACTCGTCGAGCGAGCTTTCGATGAGTTTCATGTAACTGGTCATCACCGCGTCCACCTCGTCGGCGCGTTTGGCGGCATCGCCGATGAGCACGTCGAGGGCGTCCTTGCGGTTGACCAAAACGCGTTCCATCTCGTCGTTGAACTTCTCGAGCGAGCGTTCGACCAGGCTAGTCACGTCATCGAGACGTTCGGAAACGCGGCTTCCGGTCATTTCCAGTTTGCCCGTGAGGTTCATCGAAATGCCCTCAAGGCGTTCATCGATGGCGCTGGCGGCGGCCGAAAGCTGGTCGGCGAGATAGGTGTTGGCCGTCTCCACATGCTGGGAAAACTTGCGGTGCGCCTCGTCGAGCTTGACCGCGGTGTTGACCGACGCAGTGTCCAGTTCCTTGGCGGCGCGGTCCACGCGGTCCACCATCAGGCCGGTATCCTTCTCAAGCCTGCCGGTGATTTGCAGCGTCGTCTGGCCGAGGCCCTCGGAGAAAGCGTCGCTGGCTTTGCCGATTTGACTGATGATCTGGGTGCTGGTGGTGTCGAGCTGCGAGGTCACCTCGGCGGAGGTTTTTTCGAGACGCTGGGCCATCAGCGAATTGGCTTCGTTGACCTGGCGGGTGACGCGCACCGCCGTCTCGGCGAAGGCATTGGTCATGTCGGTGGCCGTCGTGTCGAGCCGCTCGGTCATCAGCTTGGTGTTGGCGATGAGGAGTTCGGTTAGCTCCTCGCGGGTCTGCGTGACGTTTTGCGCGAAATTTCCCGAAACGGAAATGAGTTTCTCGGTGATGATGCCGCCGGAGCTTTCGATGTTCGATGCAAGCGCGATGCCCGAATCCTGCATCTGCCGGTTGACGATGTCGGCGGTTTCCTTGAGGTGTGAAGCGATGGTGCCGCTGGTGGTTACCAGAAGTTCATTGACCGAAGACGACGCCGACTGAATCTGGCTCGTCACGCCGGCGGACGTCTGTTCGAGGCGGCCATAAACGGCGCTGGTCACTTCGTCGATCTTGCCGGTGACGGAGGCGATCGTGGCGTTCATGTGGCCGTAGAGGCGTTCTGCCGCGCCATCGATCCGGGCTTCCATATCTTCGGAGCTGCCGCCGATAAGGCCCTGGAAGCGCAGGGTGGTTTCGGCCAGGCTGCCCGTTACCCCCGAGATGGCGTTCTCCAGGCGGCCCAGAAGCTGGCTCGATGCGGTGTTGAGGTTCGACGTGAGATTTTCGGCGCGGGTTTCGATATCCGTAAAAAGCTTGCCCGCCGTCTGCTCGACGCGGCCCGCCAGGCCCGTGCCCGTGGAGTTGAGTTCGGTGATAAGGTTGTTTGCGGTCTGATCGATCCCAGAAAGAAACTGGGCGCTGGCGGCATTGATGTTGCCCGCGACGCTTTCGGTTGCCTGGCTGATGGCGCCCGCGATGTTGTTGGAGGAATTGTCGAGGTAACCAATGAGATCGGCGCGCGATTTGGCGATGTTGTCGAGGTAGTCGGTGGCCACCGACTGCAGGCCTTGCGTGACAAGGGCCCGGCTCTGTTCGATCTGCCGCGCGGTATCGATACCGGCACGTTCGACCGCGGCGGTTCCCTCGGTGGTTGATAGCTTGAGGTGATAGGAGACGCCCGAGCTTGCGGTTTCGATCACTTCGGCAAGGCTGGCGGCGGTTTGCTTCACTTGATCGGCGGAGGCGATGGAGGCTCGCTCGACGGTGTGCGCGATGTCCTGGCTAACTCCAGTCAGCTGTTCGATGCTCTCGCGAACGGTCTGGATGACGGTTGCTTCCATGCCTTTTACGTGGCGGCCAAACTCGCTGGTTTCCGAGTTTAGCGCGCCGGTTGCCTGGGTCAGCTGATCGATCTGGCTCCCCAGATGGCGGGAGAAATCGCGAAGTTCCCCGGTCATGACGCCCGAGGTGCGCTCCAGCTGGGAGGTTTGGCTGATAATTTCCTCGCCTACCGCCGACGCCCGCCCGGCGACCTCATCCATGGCGCGCGCCAAATCGACGGTGGTTTCGCGCATTCCCTGTTCGAGCCGGGCCAAGGTGGCGTGGGCATTGCCGATCACGGAATCGAGGTTCTGGGTGTTGGTTTCGAGGCGCGTCAGCAGCGGATTGGCGTCGTTGTTGATAATGAGGCCCGCCTGGTGGAGTGCGGTGCGCTGGTTCTCGATACCGGCCACCAGCCCGCGGATGCGGTCTTCATTGCCGCCGAAGGCGCGCTCGATGGCGGCAATCTCCTTGTGGACGATTTCCTCCAGCGCCCCGGCGCGCTGCACTGCGTGCTCGACGCCACCCACAAGAAGATCTACCTCCGCACGCACGGCCTGGGCAATGGTGGTAATCCCTTCCGTTGCAATGTCCTGGGGGCGGATCAAACGCATGGCCGATTGCATCAGGACTTCCGACACGTGGCGCAGTTGCGCCGCGCGCCACAGGAAGTAGGCGACAACCCAGACAATGGCGATGGGGAGTGCAAGGAGGGCGAGGGCCCGCATGGTTTCGGGAAGGCCCCGCGACATCAGGCCGCCGTCGGCTGTCGTCAGGATATTGGAAAAGGTGAAGAACCAGCCGGCGATCCAGATCAACGAGAGGAAAAAGGCCGCATAATAAGGAACATAGGACGGCTGGCGGCGGAGCTTCGCCAGCATTAAGGAACTGCCGGGATCGTTTTCGTTGGCAGGCCGTCCACGAACCGGAGCGGTATCGAGGCGAACCCGCGGCTCGCGGCGCGCTCCTTCGGTATTGGCTGGTCGTTTATCCGGGTGCCTCGTTTCAATTGTGTTGTTTGCCATCTTACGAACTCGCACCCCACAGTTACCGCCGCTAACGCCGCCGTTTGGCCGTCATTCCGTTGCAGAGCCTGCCGCCACGGAAATGGCCGCCATTATTAACATACCCTATCGCCAACCCCGCTTGAACCGAAACGATGGCCGCAGCATCGGATAACTTAAAATTTGGTTAAAATTGCCGATCAAATTGAAATGGTTCAGGAAACCCCTCGTTCATAGAATAACTTTACTGCTTCCTAGCGGGACGGGTCTAGGGTTGTACACCCAAAAGCGGGGGAAAGTTAAAACCGATGAGCACGCGGAGCAAGCGAATACCGTCCGCCGGAGCCATCGACCGGGCCGTCACGCTCGACCGCGCGCATCTGGCCCATTACACCATGGAAAACCGTGAACTTGAACGCGAGATCGTGACACTTTTCCTGCAACAGCTTCCCTCAACGACGGCCATGCTCAAGACAGCCGGCAACTACGCCGACTGGAAATTGGCGGCCCATACGCTCAAGGGCTCGGCCGCGGCGGTAGGTGCTACCCGCATCAACGCTTTGGCGGTTGAGCTAGAGAAATGCGATTTTCCCCCGGCTTCAGCATCCAGCCAAAAATTACTGACGGCGCTGGAGGGGGCTGTCGGGCAGTTTCGAAGGGCAGTAGGCCGCATCTACGGGTGAGCTCTGCCGGTTGTGTTTACCCACGCGATCTTCTAGAACGCCGTTCGGAAAAACGAACGCCTGTACCGGATCGCCGAAATGGCAAAAATCACTTTCACCCAACACGATGGAACCGAGCAAACCGTCGATGGCTTGCCGGGAATGTCCGTCATGGAAACCGCCATCAAGAACCTGGTGCCGGGTATCGATGCCGACTGCGGCGGGGCGTGTGCCTGCGCCACCTGCCATGTCTATGTGGAGCCGGAGTGGAAGGAAAAAACCGGCGCCCGCAATCCCATGGAAGAGGACATGCTGGATTTCGCTTTCGATGTACAAGACTCGAGCAGGCTTTCCTGCCAGATCAAGGTGTCGGACGCACTCGACGGTTTACGTGTCCGTGTTCCTGAAAAACAATTCTGAAAGTTCCGGAGCTCTTCATGTCCGATGCGATCACCACGGATGCCGTTATCATAGGTGCGGGCCCGTGCGGCCTGTTCGCCGTGTTTGAACTGGGCCTTCTCGACATCAAATGCCATGTGATCGATATTCTCGACCGGGCCGGCGGCCAGTGTGCCGAACTTTATCCAGAAAAACCGATCTACGACATTCCAGCGCTCACCATCGTGACGGGTGCTGAACTCACTCACCGGCTCCTCGACCAGGCCAAGCCTTTCCATCCGGAATACCACTTCAACCAGATGGTGACGGAGCTGACAAAACTCGGCGACGGCACATTTGAACTCAAGACCGACGGCGGCCTCGTGTTCCGCTGCAAGGTCGTGGTGGTCGCGGCCGGCGGCGGATCATTCCAGCCGAAGAAACCGCCAATCCCCGGTATCGAGGCCTATGAGGGTAACTCGGTCCACTACTCCATCAAGAAAATGGAGATATTGCGCGATAAGGACATCCTTATTGTGGGTGGCGGCGACTCGGCACTTGACTGGACGCTCAACCTGCAGCCCATTGCCAGGAGCCTGACCCTGTTGCATCGCCGCGACGATTTCCGCGCCGCACCCGACAGCGTCAAAAAAATGCGCGAGCTGGTGGGCGAGGGAAAAATGCAGTTCAAACTGGGCCAGGTCACGGGCCTCAAAGGCGAAGGCGGCTTGCTCTCGGCGGCCCAGGTCAAAGGCAGTGACGGCCAAGCCTTTGAGATCCCAACCAACGCCATGCTGCCCTTCTTCGGGCTTACCATGAAGCTCGGCCCCGTTGCCGGTTGGGGACTTAATCTGCACGAGAATCTCATTCCGGTGGATACGGCCAAGTTTGAAAGCTCCGTACCCGGAATATTTGCGATCGGCGATATCAACACCTATCCGGGCAAGCTTAAGCTTATCCTCTCTGGCTTCCACGAGGCAGCGCTGATGGCCCAGCAGGCTTTCCACATCAAGAATCCGGGCGAGCGCCTGCTGTTCCAGTACACGACATCCAGTTCCAGCCTGCAGAAGAAGCTCGGCGTCGCCTGATTACCGGGTCACCCTTCGCCTGCGCATCGTCTTGCGGGCGAGGTCAAGGGCCTCGCGCCGGTTGGGGCGTCCCAGCAGCTTGCGAAAATCGTCGCGGCGCTGGTGCACGGAAGCAATGGCAATTCCCATGGGAATGCCGGCCTCGACCAACAGGGACTCGCCCAGTTGCAGGCTCGATTCGATCGTCTCGGGCACCGCCTCGCTGACGCCCGCTCCGTAAAGTCTCATGGCGTGGCGTTCGTCGCGGGCCCGGGCGATAATCTTGAGATCGCCGCGTTCAGCCCGGGCGACCTTCGTCACATCGTCGACGCGGGCGGGGATGTCCATGGTGACGGCCAGAGCCTTGGCTTCCGCAATGCCGCATTTCCTGAGGAACGCCAGGTTGGCGGCATCGCCATAGTAAACCGGAAAACCGTTCTTTCGTTCCCGCGCCACCAGATCGGCATCGTTGTCGATGGCGATGTAAGGTATTTTGTGCTCGTCCAGCATGGAGCCGATGAGATGGCCCACCCGGCCAAAGCCGGCGACGATGACGCCCGGCTGCCGTTGCTCTCCGGGGACAGCAGCGGCGGCGGTTCCGGCCACGGGCGAAATCTTCTGCCGCATGGTTTTTGCGATGCTTCCGCCCAGACGGGCGAGCAGTGGTATTGCGATCATCGTAATGGTGACGACCAACAGGGCGTCGCGATTTGTATCGGCGCCCAATAGTCCTGAAGCCGCCGCCGCACCCAGAATGACGAAGGCGAACTCGCCGCAGGGGCCGAGCAGAAGGGCAGCTTCCAACGCCGCCGGGCGGCTCACGCGAAACACGCGGGCCAATCCGTAAATAATGACGCTCTTCAGCGCCACAAGCGCCAAGGCCGCACCCAGGATAGGCCACGGATTTTGCACAAGGCCGGCGAAGTTTATGCCAAGGCCAACGAGGAGGAAAAAGGCGCCGAGCAGCAGCCCCTTGAAGGGATCGATGATGGCTTCAATGGCCCGCCGGTATTCGGTTTCGGCGAGCATCAAGCCTGCGATGAAGGCGCCGAGCGCCATGGAAAGCCCGGCGAGATTTGCCGCAACGCCGGTACCCACGGCGATCAGGAGCGTAACCGCCATGAACAGGTCAGGGCTGTTGGTGCCCGCCACCATGCGCAGCACCGGACGCAGGCCAAAGCGGCCAACGATCACAATGACGAGAATGGCAAGAACCGCTTGGACAAGTGCGAAGAAAATACCTTGGAGCACGGGTCCGCCGCTGTTACCGCCGAGAACGGTGACCAGCAGCAAGAGCGGGATGACGGCGAGATCCTGAAAGATCAGGATGGCGAAACTGGTGCGGCCGGTTTGCGAGCCCAGGCGCTTGGCGTTCGACAACAGCTGCACGACAACCGCCGTGGATGACAGCGAAAGGGCGGCGCCGGCAACAAGGGCCGCATCCACGCCAAAGCCCATAAAGACGGCGGCTCCAGCAATAATGCCGAGGGTCACGACGACTTGCAGTGCGCCCAGGCCAAACACCAGGCGCCGCATGGTGAGCAGGCGCTCGAAGGAGAGTTCAAGGCCGATCAAAAACAAAAGAAACACCACACCCAATTCCGCCATGGATGCGATATTTTCAGGCTCGGCGATGATGAAGGCGTTGAAAATCGGGAAGGTAGCGGCAAGTTTTCCCATGAGGGCCGGGCTGAGCACAATTCCCACAATGAGAAACGTCAGAACCGCATTGAAGCCAATGCGAAGAAACAGCGGCACGACCAGGCCCGCCACGCCAAGAATGATAAGGAACTCCTTGTAGTGGACGAGGCTCTCGGTTGCCATGTGACTCCTGTTCGCTGGCGGCGAGTGTGTGGCATAAGGCGTGAAATTGGAAGTCCAACGTGGAGGGGCCGCCATGGCCGAACGCGGAAGAGATATGGGGTTGCCGTTTCCGGGGTCGCCCGGGCCCCATAACGCCATCACCGATGTGGCGGGCGTCGAGGTTGGAACCGTTACGCTGATATCGGGCGATGGGGCGCTTCTCGTAGGCCAAGGGCCGGTGAGAACCGGCGTCACCGCCATTCTGCCGCGGGGGCGAGCCAAGGCGGCAATTCCGTGTGCCGCTGGATATTATTCGTTCAACGGCAATGGCGAGATGACGGGAGTTGTGTGGATCGAGGAGTCAGGCGAATTGCAGACGCCGATCACCATCACCAACACGCATTCCTGTGGCGTGACGCGCGATGCCACCATCCGCTGGCTGGTGGCGAACGGTATGAGCGGCCAGTGGGGCTTGCCAGTGGCTGCCGAAACCTTTGACGGCGAACTAAACGACATCAACGGCTTCCATGTGACCGCCGAACATACCATTGCCGCCCTCGACGGCGCCCGCGGCGGGCCCGTGGAATTGGGCAGCGTTGGCGGCGGCACGGGAATGCTGTGTTACGGTTTCAAGGGCGGCAACGGATCCGCGTCACGCGTCGTTTCGGTTGCGGGACAACGATACACACTGGGGGTTTTCCTCCAGGCAAATTTTGGCGCTCGCGAGCAACTCACCGTTCTGGGGGTGCCGGTGGGAGGTCATATCACCCACGACAAGTTGCGCGGCAAAGACCAGGGTTCGGTCATCGTGATTGTTGCAACCGACGCGCCCTTGCTGGCACATCAGCTCAAGCGGATCGCGCGGCGCGTGCCCATGGGGCTTGCCCGCACCGGGACCATTGGCAACAACAGTTCAGGCGACATCTTTCTCGCCTTTTCAACCGCAAACGAGACGGCCTTCGCGGCGGCCGGAGGCCGGCCCCGGAACATGGAGTTGCTGCCGAACGGCAGCTTGGATCCACTGTTCGCAGCCACCGTGGAGGCCGTTGAAGAGGCGGTGGTCGATGCCATGCTGGTGAACGAAACCATGGTGGGGCGCGACGGAAACCGCTCGATCGCCCTGCCCCATCATGAGCTGGCCGCGCTCATGCGGAAATATGGAAGAATGTGACGGCGTTAAATCCGGTTCACCGGAACTTTCAGATAGACATTGCCGTCTGCGTCGGGCTCGGGAAAATGCCCGGCATTCATATTGACCTGGATCGACGGGATAATGAGTTTGGGGGCGCCCAGCGTCTTGTCGCGGGCGTTGCGCATGGTAACGAATTCGTCTTCGCCGATGCCGTCTTTCACATGAACGTTGGCGGCGCGTTCGGCGGCCACGGTGGTTTCCCAGGCAAAATGATCGCGGCCGGGGGCCTTATAGTCATGGCAAAGAAACAGCCGCGTTTCCGGCGGCAAAGACAGAACGCGGCGGATCGAGCGGTAAAGCTGGCGCGCATCGCCACCGGGGAAATCGGCGCGCGCCGTTCCGAAATCCGGCATGAACAGCGTATCGCCGATGAAGGCCGCATCGCCGATCACATAGGTGAGGCAGGCCGGCGTATGCCCTGGCGTGTGCATGACGCGGGCGGGAATCGACCCCAGCATGAAGGTGTCCCCGTCCTTGAACAGCCTGTCGAACTGGCTGCCGTCCCGCTGGAATTCAGTGCCGGCATTGAATATCTTGCCGAAGGTATCCTGCACCAGGCGGATGTTCTCGCCGATCGCCAGCGTGCCGCCGAGCTTTTCCTGAATATAGGGCGCCGCCGATAAATGATCGGCGTGGACATGGGTTTCGAGTACCCAGCCGAGGGTGAGGCCATTGTCTTTCACACAAGCGATCAACCGGTCCGCCGATTCCGTCCCCGTGCGGCCGGCGGCGATATCATAGTCGAGAACCGAGTCGACAATGGCACAGGCCTTGGCGGCCGGATCGTTGACCACATAGCTCACCGTGTTGGTGGGTTCGTCAAAAAAACCGGCGACGTCAGGATGCGCTGGCATCGGGAGCCTCCACAATTCGCAATAGTTGCCGCAGCGAACTTATCACGTTCCGCTGTCCGCTGTCCGCTGTCCGCTGCCGCTAGGCAATCCTGTTGCGCAGGTTCCGGTAATTGAGCCGATAGCGGGGATGGTACCGGGCGATCCGGCTGGTCCAGGAGACAATCCACCGTTCGCGGGCGGTGAGACCGGCCGTCCAGGATCGCGCTGGCGCAAACACCTCCGTTGTCTTGCGTGACGACGTGCGGACGACCTGGGGTTCGCCGAAGATCGTAGGCGTTGTAAAAACCGGCGAGTAGGAAATGCCGAGGAACGCGGCTACCTTCGCCATTGTTCCTTCCGTGTCTTCCACCAGATCCTCGTAAGCCAGGATATGCACATAGGGATCACCCAGATATTTCGATTGCGCGGCGATAACTCGCATCGGGTCCAGTGTTTGGTGGACGATCTGGCGGAGCGACAGGCGGATTTCCTTGCCCTTCCGGTCATTGATGACCGCGCGCGTGACCATAAGCGGGTTGCGCACGATGAATAGCGCCTTGCCTTCAGGAAACATGCTGCGCCAATTTGACATAATGCTTTCAGCCGGCCCTCCGACTTCCTTTGCGCACCACATCTCCGGTTCGGCGGAAAAACGGACAGAGCTTTGTTGCACGGCCCAGGCGTCGAACCGAATAAACGCGCCGAATGACGAGAGTTCAGGCCGGGTAAGAGCCTCTTTCCAAAGGTTTTTATACTTCGCCGCGTCGAGGCGCGAGGAATTCACCGTAGG
>JBKKDI010000334.1:0-7670 GCA_046708645.1 Aestuariivirga sp. | reverse complement strand
TTGGCGGCGATCACGTCGATGCCGTGGCGCGCGAGGAGACGAACTGGACCAACGCCCGACAGTTGCAGGAGCTGCGGCGTGTTGATGGTGCCGGCCGAGAGGATAACTTCGCGCGCCGCCCGGGCCTGCCGGATTTGCCCTCCCCGCGAATATTCAACGCCCACGGCCTTGCACCCCTCGAACAGGATGCGGGTGGCAAGGGCTTCAGTCTCGACTTTCAGATTTGGCCGCCGCATCGCCTGGCGCAAAAACACCGATGAGGAAGAAACCCGCCTGCCGCGATGTACGGTGAGCGGATTGTAGCCAGCGCCATATAACGCCCCGCCATTGGGATCGTGATTGAGCGGCAAGCCAAGGCTCTGGCAGGCTTCGAAGTAACGTTGGCATAGCCCGTGGGCACCGCCCGCCGTGCTACCGATACGGATATGTTCCTCGACGGCTTCATAGGCGGGTTTCACCCCTTCCCAGCCCCAGCCGGGATTGCTGGCGTTCTGCCAGTCCTCGAAGTCCTGCGGCGCGCCCCGCAGATAGACCATGGCGTTAATGGAACCGGAGCCGCCCAACACCTTGCCGCGTGGCACATAGGTCGGCCTTCCACCCAAACCCGGAACAGGCTCGGACCAATACATCCAGTTGAGCCGGGGATTGCTGTATTGCTTGCCGTAGCCCAGCGGCATGGTAATGAAGAATTCGCGGTCGGAGGGGCCTGCTTCGAGCAGCAAAACGCGATGCTTGCCCGATTCCGTCAGCCGATGGGCGACGATGCATCCGGCCGAGCCCGCGCCCACAATGATATAATCGAAATCCATTCGTAAACGCCTGTCATCGCCGGATTCATTCCGGCGACCCATTGTGCCGAATGATCGAGAGGGACGCGAGTGGAGAAATGGGTTGCCGGGACAAGCCCGGCAATGACACAGTAGGGTGAAAATGGCAGCGGGGCTTGGTAGTCATGAAAATTCGCGATTTGAAAGTATTCATCGTCGGCAATCCGCCACCGGGCTGGGGCGGGCGCTATTTCACATTGGTCAAGCTTACCACCGACACCGGCATCACCGGCATCGGCGAATGCTATTGCGCTACTTTCGGTCCCAAGGCCATGACGGCGATGATCGAGGATACTTTTGGGCGCTATGTCGAGGGCATGGATCCGTTCCACCTCGAAGCCATGTGGCGCAAGGTTTATGGCTCGGGCTACACGCTCAGGCCGGATGTTTCCCTCATGGGCGTTCTCTCCGGCATCGAAATCGCGCTGTGGGATATCATCGGCAAGGCCGTGGGCAAGCCCGTCTACGAACTTCTTGGCGGCCGCGTCCACGAGAAACTGCGCTCCTACACCTACATCTATCCCGATCTCACCAAGGGTCAGGACGAGTCGATCTACTGGAACGCCGAAGCCTCCGCCGAGCGCGCCGCGCACTATGTGGGCGAAGGCTTCACCGCGGTGAAATTCGATCCCGCCGCCCCCTACTCCGCCTTCGATCCCCGCCAGCCATCGCTCGAGTCGATCGAGCTGTGCGTAAAATTCTGCAAGCTGATGCGCGAAGCCGTGGGCACCAAGGCCGATCTGCTGTTCGGCACCCATGGGCAGTTCACCACGGCGGGCGCCATCCGTCTTGCCAAACGCCTCGAACCTTTCGATCCCCTGTGGTTCGAGGAGCCGGTGCCGCCGGAGAAGCCGGAGGAGATGGCGCTGGTGGCGCGTGCCACGTCGATCCCCGTGGCCACCGGTGAACGCCTCACCACCAAGTACGAATTCGCCCGCGTGCTCGAATGCCGCTCAGCCTCCATCCTGCAAATGGCGCTGGGCCGGGTCGGCGGCATCATGGAAGCCAAGAAGATCGCCGCCATGGCGGAGACCTATTACGCCCAGATCGCTCCCCATCTCTATGCGGGCCCGGTGGAGGGTGCGGCCAACATCCACTTCGCCGCATCGCTCCCCAATTTCCTCATTCTCGAATCGATCGAGACATGGGGCGGCTTTCATTCGCAAATCCTCAAGAAGCCCATGCGCTGGGAAGAAGGCTATGTGATTCTACCGACGGAGCCGGGCCTCGGCATCGAACTCAACGAGGAGGTAGCACTTGCCAATCCCTACACGGGGGCCAAGCTGCATCTCGAAATGACCAACCATCCGGTGCGCTGAGATGCGCTACGGCTATATCGGCCTCGGCAATCTCGGCGGCCATCTGGCGGCGAGCCTCATCCGCAACGGCTTCGACATTACCGTGCATGACATCGACCGCAATTTGGCGGAGCGCCATGTGAAAGCCGGTGCCACATGGGCCGAATCTCCGAAGGCGTTGGCCGAACAGGTCGATTGCGTCATCACCTGCCTTCCCTCTCCCGCCGCCTCGCAGGCGGTGCTCAACCAATTCCTCGATGGCGTGAAGCCCGGTTCCACATGGATCGAAATGTCGACACTGGGCCGCGATGAAATCCAGCGTCTTGCGAAAATTGCCGAAAGCAAGGGCGTGCGCACCATGGAGTGCCCGGTGACGGGCGGGGTCCATCTGGCGGCGCAAGGCAAGATCACCGTGCTGGCGGGTGGCGACACAGACCTGTTCGAACTGCACCAGCCGGCGCTACAGGCCATGGGCGGCCAGCTCTTTCACATGGGACCGCTGGGTTCCGCCGCCGTCATCAAGGTCATCACCAACATGCTGGCGTTCATCCATCTCCTGGCCGATGGCGAGGCGCTGATGCTGGCCAAACGCGGCGGCCTCGATCTGGCGCAGGCCTGGGCCGCCATCAAGGCGTCGAGCGGCACCAGCTTCGTGCATGAGACCGAGGGCCAGCTCATTCTCAACGGCAGCTACGACATCGCCTTCACCATGGACCTGGCACTGAAGGACCTGGGCTTCGCCATGAATTTCGGCAAGGAGTTTGGCGTGCCGCTCGATCTCGCAAAGCTCGCCAATGAAACTTTCATCAAGGGCAAGGCAGCCTATGGCGGGCGCGCGCAATCGACGCAAATCGTCAAACTATTGGAAGATGCTTTGGAGACGCCGCTCCGCGCACTGGGCTTTCCGGCGCGTCTCGAATAAGATGCGGCCCCGGAGGTGATGTGCCTCGCGGGGCCTTTCCGTGCATCTTGCACTTTGCCCGGGCCTGCCGGGCCATTGATCGTGCCGCCGTGAGACGCGGCAGCAAATTCGAAATGTCTGCGAAACGCCAACTGAGAGCTCGATTACGCAACTGCTTTTCAGCCAGCTTTCGCGTACTTCGGGGGCATCAGTTTTTTAAACCTCTCTCTTTTGTTGCTCTCAAAAGATGGCCCCGGCAACTGCATGGGTCAAATCACCTTTTGGGTCAGCCTCGCTCACGTTTCGCCCAAATCCTCATGCTGAGGTACGAGTGGAACGCGAGCCTCGAAGCATGGCCGCGAGCTCCGGCCCTTCGAGGCCCGGCTGCGCCGGGCACCTCAGGGTGAGGAATTGCGGGTACATTTTTTCTCGCAGGCGGCGAGGCCTTGCGAATCGGCGGCATAAGGCGGTTTATGGCTGCGGGGGATTTTTCATGTCAGCAATGAACCAAAGGCTCTTTGCCGAAGCGATCGGCACTTTCATGCTTGTGGCCGCCGTGTTGGGTGCTGCCCTTGTCTCCGGTAACGCCGCGGGTCTTGGCGTGGCGCTTGCTATAGGCTTTGCGGTCATGGCCATGGCCTATGCCGTGGGTCCCATCTCCGGCGGGCATTTCAATCCGGCGGTCACGCTGGGCATGGCGGCGGCCGGCCGCTTCGAAACACGGTTGATCCTGCCCTATTGGGCGGCGCAGGTGGTTGGCGGGGTTCTCGCGGCCGTCTTTTTCTACATCGTCTACAAGCTCAAGGGCGGCGATCTGCCGCCGGGCGTTGCGTCCAACGGTTATGGCGAGCATTCGGGCGGCGGCTTTTCACTAAGTTCCGCCCTCCTCATGGAGCTGGTGCAAACCGCACTCTTCATCTTCATCATCGCCAGGGTCACGCGCGCCAATGGTGCCGGCATCATGGCGCCCGTCGCCATCGGCCTGACGCTGGCCGCCATGCACATCATGAGCATTCCCGCCGCCAACACCTCGCTCAATCCGGCCCGCTCCATCGCCACGGCGGTTGTGGAACAGGGCTGGGCGTTCAGTCAGCTCTGGCTCTTCATCCTTGCCCCGCTGGCGGGCGGCGTCATCGGCGGCTGGCTCGACAAGGTTCTGGGGGATGCCCCGGTCACTGCGTAAGTAACCTCCCTTGCGTATAACCTGGGGCGGGCCGCAATGTCCGCCCCTCTTTCTTTCTTAAGCGTAATGCGGGCAATAATTGACTTCCGCGCCGAAACTCCCTATCTGCAAGCCTAATTCCGGCGCCCCCGGATCAGGCGAGAATGCCCCGGGCGCCCCCATAAATTCCCAATCGCCAGAACGGTCTATCAACACTAAATGAACTTCTCCGAGCTCGGTTTGAGCCCCAAGGTCCTCGAGGCGGTCACCGCCGCGGGATACACAACCCCCACCGCCATTCAGGCCCAGGCCATCCCCCACGCGCTGCAACGGAAAGACGTCATGGGCCTCGCCCAAACGGGTTCCGGCAAGACCGCCGCCTTCGTGCTGCCCATGCTGACCATGCTGGAAAAAGGCCGCGCCCGCGCCCGCATGCCGCGCACCCTCATTCTGGAGCCCACGCGCGAACTCGCGGCACAGGTGCAAGAGGCCTTCGAAACACTGGGCAAGCTGCACAATCTCTCCGTGGCGCTCCTCATCGGCGGCGTCGCCTTCGAACCCCAGGCGCTGAAGATCGACCGAGGTGCCGATGTGGTGATCGCCACGCCTGGCCGCCTGCTCGATCATTTCGAGCGCGGCCGCCTGCTCCTCACCGGCATCGAGATGCTGGTGATCGACGAGGCCGACCGCATGCTCGACATGGGCTTCATCCCGGATATCGAGCGCATCTGCAAGTTGCTCCCCTTCACACGGCAGACGCTGTTCTTCTCCGCCACCATGCCCGCCGAAATCCAACGCCTCACCAACCAGTTCCTGCACAACCCGGAACGGATTGAAGCCTCGGCCCGCTCCTCCACCGTTGAAACTGTCGAACAGCGCTTCGTCGAGGTGCCCCACGATCCCAAGCTGAAACGCGCCGCACTCCGCGCCTTGATCCGCACACAGACGAATGTAAAAAATGCCATCGTCTTCGCCAACCGCAAGACCACGGTGGCGCTTTTGGAGAAATCGCTCAAGCGCCACGGCTTCAATGCCGGCGCTCTGCACGGCGACATGGACCAGTCCGCCCGCCTCAAGACGCTGCTCGCCTTCCGCAACAACGAGATCACCTATCTCATCGCCTCCGACGTGGCCGCCCGCGGCCTCGATATTCCGGACGTCAGCCACATCTTCAACTTCGACGTGCCGATCCATGCGGAGGATTACGTCCACCGCATCGGCCGCACGGCCCGCGCCGGCCGCGAAGGCCACGCCTTCACCATGGCCACGCGCGAGGAAGCCAAACACATCAAGGCCATCGAAAGCCTGATCAAGATGGATATCGAGTGGTTCGATGCCGGGGTTGTGGTTGCTGACAGCACCGAAGCCCCCCGCGAAAAGCGCGAGCGCCCCCCAAGGCGCGGCGCCAAGCCCCACGAAGCGAAGGTCGCGCAGCGGAGCGAAGCCAAACCAATAGAACCTCGCGCCGAAGCTCCACGCCATGAGCCCAAGCCCGAGCGTTCACACCCTCCCCGCCGCTCCAACGAGCCTCAACCGCAACGGGACCGCAGCTCCAATCAAGGGCGCTCCCTCCCCGACGCCCCCGACTCCCACAGCTTCCACAAAGACAACATGCCGGCGTTCCTGAGCAGGCCGGTTAAGGTGGGATAAAATCACACTCGTTGAAGCATTGCGTACTGAAAGCAGTCCGCAATTTCTATCATCAAATTTGTCGTAAACTTGACATGGTCTGCAATATCTAGCGAGGTCAAGTCCGGGGCATCGCCGTGAGCTACGAGGTGCCGCCATCCAACAACTTCTTTGTCGAGCCGGTTCCGAAATTGCTGGACGACACTCAAGTCAAAATTGAGTATTGCGAAGTTCTGAGCTAATTGCTCGTAGTCTAGGTTGGACCTCGCTTCTATGGTTGAACGATCGAATTGATCGAATTTGCATTCCAAGAATGTTTTCATTTCCTTGATGAATTGTGATCTCGCGTTAGCTGAATGATTCCTCGCCCGTAACGATTCAAACGCGGGAGAGAATGCCCCGACGAGTAACATCCATTCCGTTTCCCGAATCTTTCTTCCGTTCTCTTTGAGAAACTCAACATAAGCTTGCACGCAATCATTATAGAAGCCTTCCCAGCTGGCATAGGCAAGGACCACGGCGGCTCTGCTGTGTGGTACCAAGTGTTCCGTGCCCGCATTTACTGAGAAAGCTTGTTTAAGCGCTGAGAGTTCCTTAAGTCGCCGGATGCGGGATGCATCTATCTCATCGAAATATTCGTCGATACTAGGCATTAGGATTGAACCAGTTTGATCCAAAAGGCACTGTCCGCTGAAGCCTGACTGTGCCACGGAGACCTGTCGCACTCATTTCTCTTACTTGCGGGTCGTTCCAGAATTCGTTGACCTTCCTGGAAACAAATTCATCCTTATTTTGTAAGGCATCAATAGCCGTTTTGTTCCTTGCTAACCCAACAGCAATTCCCTCAAGCGCTCGTAGTGAAAATCTTGCTGCGATGCCCTGTTGTCGCTCTTCCGGGGGTATGAGTGCCCGTTCGCCAAATAATCGAAATAATGTGGCGACCGTCCATCCGAGAGTATTAATTACGTCGTCCACTTCGCGCTCTGCCATCACCTTTAGAATCGCTTGATCTAAAAATTCCTGGACGTCCCTTCCCCTTACATAATCTTCGAACGTATGAACGACGAGGCGTACGGCATAGCCCAAATCCCCTTGGGTCTGCTTCTGTTCTTCCGTTATTCTAAATATGCTTTGAAAATCTGGTCGCAAAGCGAACTGCTTTAAACGTTGAGTAAACCCCGGGTTCGCTAAAACCATCGAACAGGTTCGAACTTCTTGCTCGTTCGCATAGGCGCCTCCTCGATTTAGCCGTTGAAATAAATCATATTTTGTCTTCGGATCACTCGGATGCTTCAAAATTTGGAAATCAATCCGATGTCTACGAAAAAACAATTGGAGAGACTTATCGAGGACCATTCCTCCTTGGTCGTGAGTCTGCCACACAACCCCTTCCAATGAAGGCAAATATTTTGTCCTCAGGAGGCTTGACCATTTCAGCGCGCCTGTATCTGGATCTTTCAATACACCCATAAACTCAAGGACCGTCGAGATGCGCTGAAGTCCATCAATAAGCTCCCAGGTTCCATTTTCTTTCTCAAACACGAATGCGGGAGGTATCGGTATACCAATCAGAATGGATTCGACGAAATTCGACTTGCGGTCTTCGGTCCAGCGAAACAAACGCTGAAATTCAGGTATGATGTTCAATTCAGCTTCGGCATACATCCGAGCTACTTCGCCGATAGTGATCTGAACAGTGTCGGTATTAACTAGCCGTTTGGCGGCGTCAATTTCCTCTTTGAGCACTTTCGGTTCCTTTCTGAAGACTTAGGGCGAGTGCCCGCACCCGGCATCTTACAACTGGTCGCGCTGCTCTGCCCCCAAATAATTGGATCGTTCTGAGTTGGAGTTTT
>JBKKDI010000333.1:0-7149 GCA_046708645.1 Aestuariivirga sp. | reverse complement strand
CACCTACGCAATAAGAATAATAATCTTTAATAAAAATTGCACAAGGGTCAACAGTACGACAACTGAAAAGCACCCTCGAACGAACAGCGAACATCGGCTTCTATTTTTTGGAGCGCTCCGATTTCGGTACGCCCGCGCGTGGGCTCTGAGAGCCTGACCGAAAAAGGGTTGAATGGGGTTCAGCTGGTTGTGATTCCTTCGGATTTACCAAGATTTGATGGAAAACGCGACACAAAACCGGATTGCAGCTAATTTGACTCGCCAGCCGCACCCACATATCGTCCAGTAACGGGGCCATTAAATCGACTTTTAGCACACCCGAGGATGTGACTTATGTCAGACATCTTGGTTATTGGGGCACGCGGCATTCCGGGCGTTGAAGGGGGTGCCGAGAAGCATGCCGAGTATGTTTTCAGCCGGTTCGCGGCAAATGGCTACAAAGTGACCCTGCTTGGCACGCGCCAGTCCATCAAGTGTGCCGAATATCAGGGCGTAAAGTTGGTTGGCATACCTACGATGTATATCGCGAACACCGAGAAATTTGTTTATCACTTTTTCTGCTTCGTTTACGCGCTCTTCAACCGCCCGAAGCTCGTGCATCTCCAGGGACTCAATTCCGGCATATTTCTTTTCCTTTACAAGCTTTTCGGCATGAAGGCTGTCATGCGCTACGGTTCCGCTGACTATGAGCATGCCAAATGGGGACTCACCGGGCGCATCGGCTTCAAGCTTTGCGAACGGCAGATAAGCCTCGCGGATCATGTTATCGTCGTCTCCCAGAAATATCGGCGCGAACTCTCATATCGGTATGGATTGAAAGCGATCTCGGTCATTCCCAATGGAATGGATGACGCCGGAATAACCGATGCTGCGAGAAGGTACTGGGCTGAGCTTGGCCTCGAGGGCAAGCGCTACTTGCTGTCCGTGGGAAGACTGACGGTCGACAAAGGGTATGCCGACACAATCAGGGCGTTGGAACGCCTTGGTCATTCAAACGTCGAACTTGTCATCGTTGGCGGCCCCGATGGTACCAACTTTCAGGAGCATCTCAGGGCGTTGGGCGCGAGGAACACGCGTTTCCTTGGCCGGCTTGACCGCCAGCTTCTCTCGCTCCTTTACATGCACTGCTCCGCATATGTGAGCGCGTCTGCCCACGAAGGCCTGTCCAATTCAATTCTCGAAGCGATATCTTTCGGAAGCCCCCTGATTGTCAGTGACATTCCGGCTAACCGGGAGATGTCCCTGAACGAAGCTTGCTATTTCCGCCAAGGAGACGCTGAAGCGCTCGCCGGGAAAATCTCTGCTGCGCTTGCATCGCCGGGGGATTTCATCGTTGATCGCCGGGGCTTTGTGGGTTGGAATGAGGTCTTTGAAATGACCGAACGAGTCTACCAGAATCTTCTCCCGCCACTTCGCAGGCATAACGAACATCTTGCCCCACTGGCAGTCGAGAAACACGCGCATACTTCCACGAGCGAAGTCCCATGTTCAAAGCCCGCTCCGGTGACTAGCTCCTCCACCTCAATGACGCGCCCAGGTAATCAATAATGTGCAAGGACCCAGGTAATTGCAGTGGCGTCACCTGCCGCAAAACAGATCCCCGCGCGCAGTCGCCCGCTATTGCGTCGAGTATGCCAGTTCTTAAGACGATCCCAACATGCGCGTAAAACAGTTCATACTTTATAGTTTTCGCCATGCGCCATGGGCAGTTCTCGCGTCGTTTTGCGCCGGCCTCTCGAACTATATTATTATCATCCTTCTATCGCAATACTATGGGCTTACGACGGGGGGGGAATTCAGGCTTTTGCTGTCGATCGTGGGGCTTCTTACCCTGTTCACTCTTGCCGAGGCCGACAAAGTTGCTATCCGTCATCTCGTGAAGGGCAAACAGGGCGTCGTCAGGCCCCTTGTCATCAGCCGCATGCAGTTCTCATTGATCGGGACAGTTGTAGGCACGATAACCGCGGCTTTTTTTTTATCAAAGGACAGGACATCTGGCTCGGCATCCTGACTGCATCACTGCTGTTGCCTCTCGCGTTCCCCGCCGATCTTTACGAACAAATTGTGCAGTCGCGGAATAATTTCCGCATGCTAGCGCTTTATAGCGTCATCAAATACACGATCCTCACATCGCTCGCCCTTCTCGCAGGAATATGGTCGGTCACGATGTCTACCTTTGTCGCGGTCTATTATCTATGCCTGACTGCAATTAACACCTTCTTCCTCTTCCGCCAGCCTGAGACGTTTGAGCCGTCCAGTCCGGAAGCACCCCTTTATTTCCGTGAAACTATTCAGCTGAGCGTTGCTGGCTTCTTCCCCGTTGTCCTTCAACACTCCGACAAGTTGCTGATTTCCTATTTCCTGGGATTCGAAAAACTGGCCCTTTATACGATCGGCATCTCAACCGGGCGGCTGATTTCGAACGTCATCAAACCAACTCTGACCGTCTACTTTCCGGTTCTGGTAAAGGAACGCTTCAGCTTCGGGCTGCTGCTAACAATCTTTGGAGCTCTGACTGTTGCCGGAATTGGGGCGGTGTGGCCTTTGTCCTATTACTTTTCCCATGTGCTCGGTGCAGAATATGCCGAGGCTTACCCCTTGGCCGCCATCATAATCGCCGGGCTTGGCGTCTACTTCATCTCCGTTGTTGTATACTATTCGTCCGTTTATCATGAGGATGCAAAGCTCAGTGTTCCCACCATGACATCGTTTCTGTCGGCGCTCGTCACCTTTGCCTATCTTCTGTTTTCGTTGAAGTTTGGCGGAAAATATGCCCTTCTTCTGAGTGCCGCGTCGTATCCACTGCGGGATTTGATGACGCTGATTCTGACGCTGACATTATCAAAGAGGGCGCAATCAAAGTGAAAAAACTGGTCCTCTTCCCCGAACTCTATACAACTTTCGAAAAGCAGCGGCGCTTTGGACTCCTCGTCCGGAACATGGCACAGTATGTCAAATTCATAGAGCGCAATGAACTTGAGGAGTTTTGCATTTTCACTTATGGGGTAAATGACGCGGCAACGCTCGTTGCCCTGCAGCGTGAAGGAATATTCCCCGCCGGTTTTCGCGTCCTCATGCCCCCGCGGTGGCTTGGATCCAAATTCGGGCAGATCGTTTATTCCGTCATTGGTCCCTTCATACATCGTGCCGAACTCAAAAAGGCCGACGTTTTCAGAACTCAACAGGTAACGGGATCATGGACCGCACTGATCGCGAAGATCCTCTGCAACAAGCCACTTCTTTTTCGCCTTGGCTACCCGCTCTCGGTAAGGTTCGGGACTGAAGGCAAGAGACTAAACTACTTAGTCGCACGCTTTGTCGAGCGCCTCGTCGTCCACAATGCAGACCATGTCGCCGTCACTTCGAGCATCATGCAGCGATACTATGGCGCCATGAGCCGTCAACCCAATGTAGCGGTGTTGCCGAGTTATGTTGACCTGTCGCTGGCAAGTCCGATCAGGGAGTATGATCGCAGCAAACCCATCTTGTTCGTTGGCCGCCTGGAGCCGGTGAAAAACATCGACAACATCATCGTAGCGTGCAGCCGTCTAAAGGTTCCCCTCCACTTATACTACGGCGGGGGCAATCTTGAAGGCCACCTGAGGGAGCTCGCTGCGGAGCTTGGTGCCGTTGTAGAGTTCAAGGGCTCAGTCCCGAACGAAGAACTCATGCGAATTCACCGCAACCACTCGATTTTCATGCTGTGTTCGCTGCGCGAGGGCATGCCCAAGGCCATGATTGAAGCAATGGCATCGGGACTGATTTGCGTAGGCACAAGAACCGATGGAGTTTCCGAATTGATCGAGCATAGCAAGACCGGCTACCTCGCCGGGGGCTTCGACGCTGATGCGATTGAAACCACCTTGGCAGTGGCCCTCAAGGAGATGAATCCGCAGATCGGTCGGAACGCACGCGAATTTGTAATCAAGAACCACACTCTCGAACACGCCGTCGACGTCGAACTCGGTATCCTCAAGAAAATCATCGCATCGGCGCAAGCTGCCGATCGCCTGAGTTCTGCGGAGATTGGAAAATCGAGAGCGCCAACCGGTCGGCCCACCAACTGAGGAGCGAAGACGAATCATGGCCAGCAAACCCAAGTCCGCAGAAATGGTGCCGGGTCCCGGCTTTCGCGTTCGGATGAGTTTTGAGCGCCCGCCGGAAGAACTCATCGATCAGTATCGTCAGTTCGAGACTCCCGATATTTCCGACATGCTGAATCGCATGTACACGATGAGCGCTGACATCCACAACGTCGTGAACGACATTGCGCTGGTCGGGCCCGCCTGTACAGTCAAGGTGTTTCCGGGTGACAACCTCATGGTTCACAAGGCTCTGGACGCCGCCAAGCCAGGTGATGTCGTAGTGATCGATACCAGCGGCAGCCAGAGAAACGCCGTTTTGGGTGACCTCGTCACCAACAAGGCATCGCATCGCGGCATTGCAGGTTTCGTCGTTGATGGCCTGGTCCGCGACCTTCCCGGCCTGAAGGAGGTCGGTCTGCCGGTCTTTGCCAGGGGGATTACCCCTTTCGGTCCGCTTCACCGCGGACCAGGCGAACTGAACTATCCGATAAGCTGCGGCGGAATTGTCGTAAAGGCCGGCGACATCATTGTGGCTGACCACAATGGCGTGGTCGTTGTGCACAAGGAGTTCGCCCATGACGTCATAGACAGACTGAAAACGTACAAGGAAAGCATAGCGAAATACGTAGAGGACGTGAAGCGGGGTATCTTCTCGAATGACTGGGTAGATGCGCAATTGAACAGCGACAGTTGCATCATCGACGACTGACCCATGCAACCGGTAATGAGAGATGACAGTCACCGATCGGTTTGTGTTGAGGGCTTATGACGATCAGTACTTCGACACCCGTCATGTTGCTCGGCGGGAGGGAAAACGCTTTGTCGGTGACCCGCAACCTGGGCCGGCAGGGGATCAAGGTCAACGTCAGTAATGTGCCAAACTCCTGGGCAGCGAGCTCGCGCTTCTGTGCCGGAACCTTTCCCGTCCCCAAGGGCTCGACGTTGGCCGGCCATTGGAAGGAACTGCTTCTCGACAAGGGCAGCGAACGTTTTCACGGCCAGGTTGTCTTCGCCTGCAATGACACCGCCCTCGAATTTCTCGCCGATAATCGCGACGACCTGTTGGCTCACTATCTTCTCGTCGACACAGAGCCCCGCCTGCAGCGCGCCTTGCTCGACAAGAAGGAAACCCTGGCGCTTGCGCGTAAAGCGGGTGTGCCGACGCCCAACTTCTGGAACATCAAAGATGCAAGCGACGTCGAAGGAATCAGGGATGAGATACACTTCCCCGTCATGGTGAAGCCGATCCACTCCCATAAATTCAATAGAGTCTTTGGCCGCAAACTCTTCATCGTCGAGAACAGCTTTGACGAGGTTGCGGAGAAAATCCGTTTGTCCCACGAACATGGCATGGAAGTCATGGTCGTTGAGATGATACCGGGCCCGGACAGCCTGTCGGCCAGCTATAACACCTATATCGACTCAGCTGGCAACAACCTCTACCACTTCACCAAGCGCGTCTTCAGGCGCTTTCCGGTGAATCGGGGCGGCGCGTGCTACAACATCACCGAATGGCTTCCGGAAGTGGCCGAGCTGGGCCAGAAATTCTTCAAGGGCATCGGATTCAAGGGCATCGGCAACGTGGAGTTCAAGCGTGACCTTCGCGATGGCCGGCTGAAAATCATCGAGTCGAACGCGCGCTTCGTGGCTGTCCATGAATTGTTCGTGCGATCAGGCGCACCGAGCGACTCGCTTGTCTATTGCCACCTGACGAAGCAGCCCTTGCCGGACCTGAGCAACTACAAGCAGTTCATGCGCATGTGGTATCCGGTGCAAGACTTCTGCGCCTATCGCGAGCTACAGGCACGGGGCGAGCTGAGTTTCGGCGGATGGCTGCGCAGCATCATGCACCCACAAGTCTTTCCGGCACTGAGCCTGTCCGACCCGTTGCCGGCCTTTACCGCCTTGATCAGCCGCCTATGAATACGTCGCGAGCCATCGAATGAGCTGCCCTATCGAGTTGCCTCTGTGCCGAATTGTGTCATAGTAATCAGAAAGGTGCCGAAAGAACGGAAGCGCTATCTTGACCAGTTTTCGCATGATTTCCTACTGTCAGCGTTGTTTATTCACTAAGCCCAAGCGCCTGCGATTGTGTAGTTTTGGACCAAGGTAATGAAAAAACATCGTGTCGGCATAATCCTGAACGATCTTGTTGGCTCGACATACATTTATGACACTATTCAGGCATTGAAGAGTGAAAATGACATTGAAATCATACTCATTCTCGATGAAATCACAGACAGAAAATCAGGACGCTTATCAAAAATATTTCATGAATTGCGGCGGAATGGCGCATTAAATTCAATGAGCTCTTTGGCATTCTTGGTGCTGCAAACAATAGAACGCAGACTGATCTGTTTCTTAAGTAACTCGGCGCGAAAACACTTCGAGCAGACAAAAGTTGAACCAGACGAATTCATCAAGTGCATTAAGGTGAAATCATTTGCGGCTGAAGACGGAAAGGAGTCTCGCTGCAACGACGAAGAGTTGAAATCATTAGAGCAGTTAGATCTCGATATAATTGTGAATGGAAAAGAAAATACAGTTTACTGCGGTAAGATTTTGAGTTCATCGCGCCTTGGAATCATATCATTACAACTCGGCGACAAACGTTGGAACGGCGGTTTACCCCCGGCTTTTTGGGAGGTCTATAAGCGTGCGCCTTCCACTGGATTCATGATCCATATCTTCAACGAAAACGAGCATGGAGGAAAAGTCCTTTACCGTGGAGAGGTCGCAACTGAGCTGACATACACGGAAAATCTTGTTCACCTCTGTAAAGAAAGCAGCCCTTTTCTTGCTTTCATTGTCATAAAGCTTTTGAACGACGACAAATCAATCAAATCGGAAGAGAAACGTCCAGTCGCCGGGATAATTCATAAATACCCAAACGTATGGCAGACGGCAAACTACATCCTCAAGAGCTTAATGCTGTATGCAAATTTATTCATTGAAAGAAAGATACTGCAGAAGGGTCAACGCTGGGGCGTAGCTTTTTCGCGAAACTTCTGGACTGATGTTACACTTTCTGAAGGAAAGCGGATACCCAATCCCAAATACCGGT
>JBKKDI010000332.1:0-2605 GCA_046708645.1 Aestuariivirga sp. | reverse complement strand
GCGTTACCGTCGATTCCCTCATCGCCGAACTGGACAGGTCGTTGCAGTTTCCGGGCGTGTCCAATGCCTGGACAATGCCGATCAAGGCGCGCATCGACATGCTTTCAACCGGCATCCGCACGCCGGTTGGGGTCAAAGTGTTTGGGCCGGATCTCAAAGAGATCGAGCGATTGGGGCGCGAGATCGAACAGGTGCTGCGCAAGCTGCCGGGGACTTCGAGCGCATTTTCGGAGCGGGTGCTCGGAGGCTACTATATTGAAATCACCCCCGACCGGGAACAGCTTGCCCGCTACGGGCTGATGGTTTCCGAGGTTCAAGACACCATCGCCATGGCGCTCGGGGCCGAGCCAATCACCACCGCTGTCGAGGGGCGCGAGCGCTATGCCGTCAATCTGCGGCTGCCGCGAGACTTCCGCAGCGATCCCGAGGCAATCGCGCGGAATGTACGGCTAACATCAGCGTCGGGCGTCTCAATTCCCTTGGGCGAAGTCGCCGATATTCGCCTGACGACTGGGCCATCGTCGATCCGGACCGAGAATGCCCAGTTGGCAGCCTATATCTTTGTCGATACCCGCGAGAGCGACATCGGCGGTTATGTCGCCGGGGCGCAACGAGCCGTTGCGGAGAGGGTGAATTTTCCGCCGGGCTATTACGTTACATGGAGCGGACAATTTGAATATCTCGAGCGGGCAAAGGCGCGGTTGGCAATTGTCGTTCCGGTGACTCTGCTTATCATATTCCTTTTGCTCTATCTGAATTTTGGAAGACTGACGGAGACTTTGGTCGTCATGCTATCGCTGCCATTTTCGCTGGTGGGCGGACTTTGGCTGATGTGGTGGATGGGCTTCAATCTTTCCGTGGCCGTAGCGGTCGGATTTATCGCACTGGCGGGCGTGGCGGCGGAAACCGGCGTGGTAATGCTGATCTATTTGCAAAACGCACTGGCGGAACGAAAGCATTTGGCCGGCCTAGAGGATCGGGCTTTAGGCAAGGCGGATCTCTACGGGGCCATCATGGAGGGTGCTGTGGACCGCGTGCGGCCCAAGATGATGACAGTCGCCGCCATCATGGCCGGGCTTCTGCCCATCCTGTGGAGCACCGGTACCGGCTCGGAGGTAATGCAGCGTATTGCCGTGCCCATGATCGGGGGCATGGTGTCATCGACACTTCTAACCCTCATTGTCATTCCAGCCATCTTCGCGCTCGTCGAAGGAGCCAGGATAAGGATGGGAAATCCCGCGGGGGCGATACGGCGCACGGCGGGCAGCTCGGTTGGTTAGGGCCGTCGGCAATCGATTATTGCTATGACTCTGCTGCTCGCCATGATCCGGGCGGCGAGGCCGCCCGGTTGTCATTCTTATTTTGTTGGTGCCACCGCTCACCGCGCTGATCGTCTGCCTCTGCTTTGCGAAATTATGCCGACGTTGAGCTATCTCGGCTCTGCCCTCGCGGCCATCGGCGTGGCCCTTGCCAGCCGAGGCTACGCGCTAGCAGGCCGATACGGTGCCCAGTCAAACGACGTCGTGAAGTTGGAGTTTATAGCCATGCTCGAGGGCCTGGGAGACGCTGTCAACCTGATCGTCATGTTTGACAGAAGGGAAAGAAAAAAACTCGTTTTCGAAATCCGTAAGCCAATGAGCTGATTTTGGAAGATATAATTGACCGGCCTCAATCTTCGCGGATTGAACGACCATTCGTGTTATTTTATCTCGCTCGACCGCAACGGCCCGGACGCGCAATCCCGTTCGGGACAACTCTTGAATCAAGGCGGTACCGGAGCCCGCATCCTCAATCAGGATCTTTATGGGTTTCCATTTTTCGCCGAACAGGATCACGCGCATCTTAAGGTCCGGATAGTTCCATCGTCCTCTAACGACGTCCAACAGGTAGTAGGCATCCCGGTCAATGAGCCAAGTGGTCAACACACTGAAGTCGTTATCCAGCCCAGGTTTCGAGGCCGTATCCCAGCTCTGCACGATGCGTGAATACGGGCCTCGAACCGGTTCCCCTTCGCACCACTTAACCCAGGCTCGTTTTATAACGCCCCCACCAAGGGGGACCGGACTTTGCTGGTATTGGGAAGAGAAACTGTAAGAGCCGAGTTCGCGCTTCAGCCTGTTCAACACCTCGTTTGACTCTCGCGCTGGGTGAAGCAAATCCCCGGCAAGGCGAGTGTGAAATCTATTTGCTCCGATCGGAATGACTTCATTTTCTTCGGCGATGGCGGGTAGGCTCAGGCATTTCCAGCCAGAATCGAGTTCGGTTACATATCCAACGAGATCATCCATATGAACCCGCTGGGTTACGATGATAATGGCCCCATTGGTTTTATCGTTGAGGCGAGACAGAAGCGTATTGGAGAACCACTGATTTACACCATCGCGTTTTGGTTGCGACAGGGCATCTTGGGGTTTCAGCGGGTCATCAATTATAACGATATCGCCGCCCCGGCCGGTCAGTGTTCCGCCCACGGAGACAGCAAGGCGCCCCCCGTGGCGGGTGGTGGTAAGTTCCATGTCGCTATTGCGGGCAATCACAACCTCGGGAAAAAGCCGGCGGTAAAACGGATGGGTTAGGATGGCGCGGAAATCGTTGGAAAGCTTTG
>JBKKDI010000331.1:0-11823 GCA_046708645.1 Aestuariivirga sp. | reverse complement strand
CGTCGGTACGAGGCCGGCAATCGCCCCCAGCGTCGAACTCTTGCCGGCGCCATTGGCGCCGACAAGGGCTACGATTTCGCCGCGACCCACGGTGAGATCAATGCGGCGAACCGCCTCGACCTCGCCGTAGCGGATTCGCAAGGCCTCGACGGCCAGCATTGTGATCACGGTGCGGGTACGTCGGCCACATCCGGAATCACGGTCTTGATATGCTTCTGCTCGCCGCCTTCGTAGCGCATGAGCGACACCGGGCGGAGCGGCATGCGGTCGGTTCCGGCGTAAGTTATCTTTCCGGTGATGCCGTCAAAGTCCTTCAGATTGGCGATGCCATCGCGGATTGCCTTGAGATCGTCGGAGCCGGCAGCCCTGACCGCTGCGTCGAGGATGAGTCCGATCTCATAGCCATTCACCTCGTAAGTCGATTCCGGCGCATGACCTGCATATTTCGTGAAGGCCGCGTTGAAGGCTTCGAGTTTGCTGCCTGGCTCGGCAAAACCTGCCGTCGTGTACAGCACGCCATCCACGAGATTGCCGAGACCTTTGATCGTCGGCGTTCCGATTGCGTCGGCGCCGTAAACCGGAATGGTGACGCCGGCGGCGCGAAGCTGCTGGATGAACGCCGGGAAATCCGGCTCGTAGGCCGCTGTCATGATGACATCCGGCTGTTCAGCGAGGTTCTTGATGTTGGTGACCTCGGCGGAGAAATCCGGTGCACCCATGGTAAAGGTGCCTTTGCCAACGACCTTGCCCCCCTTCTTCTCGAACACCGTGCCGAAATATCCCGGCAGGTTCGCGGTGTAGGCGGAGTCGGGAGACGTCAGCAGATAAGCCTTCTTCTTGCCTTCGGAGATGGCGAAGTCGGCAACGGCGGTCGCCTGGATGTTATCGGCGGGATAGGTGCCGAACATGACGTCGCCCACGGCACCGGTGAGAATAGGCGCCGAGCCGCACAACGTAAGAGTGGGAATGCCAAGCGGCTGGGTGAGTTGTCCGGCCGAGATCGACGGATCCGCATCGCACGGCGTGATCATGATCTTGGCGCCCGCGTCGATCAGCTCCTGGGTGACGGTCGCCGTCTGCGCGGTGTCGGAGCGGGTGTCCTTGATGATCAGCTTCACCATGTATTTGCCGCCGAGGCCGCCCTTGGCGTTAAGATCGTCGAACGCCATGCGAAGTCCTTTAAGCGCGGGCTGATCGAAGGGAGCAAGCCCGCCGGTCTGGGCGGTGGCGGCGCCGATGATGATCTCTTCGGCGACTGCCGCTGTAGCACCGGCGGCGGCCGTCAAGAGCGCAGCCGCGCCGATAGCGGCATGGCGGAGGCGATAAGAACTGGTCATATCAGATTCTCCTTTTTCAGTTTGCGGGTTGATGTGGAAGTTTCAGTCAAGGCACGGGCGCGGCGGTTGCCAAGATAGGCCGCGATCACGGCGGGGTCTTTCTGCACTTTAGCCGGCGTCCCATCGGCAATCACCCGGCCATGGTCGATGACGATGATGCGCTCGCAGAGATTCATGACGAGGCGCATGTCGTGCTCGATCAGGATGATACCCATGCGCCGCTCGGCGCGAACCGCCGCCAGAATTGCGACTAGCTCGGCGGTTTCGACGGCATTCATTCCGGCGGCGGGCTCGTCAAGCAGCAGAAACCGCGATTTGAGTACCAGGGCACGCGCGACTTCCAGCCGACGCCGCAGGCCGTAGGCAAGTTCCGCCGCCGGACGGTTGGCGAATTTTACCAATCCCATGCGGTCAAGCTCCCGCATCGCCGCAGCTTCCGCCGCAACAAGATTAGGTTCGATCTGGCGGGCCGCTACCACCACATTCTCCATGACCGTCATGCGCGGAAAAATGCGGATGTTCTGGAAGGTCCGGGCAACGCCGGCGCGAGCGAAGCGGAAGGCGCATGGATGCTTGACTGGCACGCCGATGGATACGCTGCCGGAACTGGGAGGAAGGTCGCCCGCGATCATATTAAGCAGCGTGGTCTTGCCCGCTCCATTGGGCCCGATGATGCCGGTGATGGCGTCTGCTTCAAACTGTAGCGATACATCATCAATGGCAAGGACGCCCGCATAGCGGCGCGTCAGATCGCGCGTGACAATGGGTTGCACGGCGGTGATGTTAGCGGGTTCGGGAGCCGCCATCGCGGCGTTGCTACGCAGTAAATTGAGTTCGCGCCTGCCGAAGAGACCGTCTGGCCTACGCCAGATTATCGCGATCATGGTGACGGCGAGGGCGCCCTGGGTCAGGCCGAACAGCACCGGCAGTTCAAAGCCAAAAACGGTGCCGCCGCCTTCAAAACGGCGGACGATCTCGATCAATATGATGGTGACGGCAACGCCGGCAAACGCGCCAAGCGAGGAATTCATGCCGCCGACGATCAGCATGGCAAGCATGGTGAAGCCGAAATCAAAATAGAAATCGCGGGGCGAGAAGGCGCCAAGGAATTGCGCCATCACCGCTCCCGCCACCATGACGACGACCACGCTCAACACCCAAGCCGCAAGACGGACAACACGGTTATCCACACCGACCGCGGCGGCGCCCCGCTCGTCATTGGCTGTTGCGCGCGCGGCGAGACCGAAGGGCGTTTCCCGAAACAGCCTGGCCGCTACGAGCGTCAGCGAAACAACGGCAATCGCCGTCCACAGGCCGACGTCGCGGGGAACGCCATAAAACGGCTGGCTGCCCCGTGTGATTTCGCGGGCTCCGACCAGCAGCGTGTAAACGATGATCAGCAAGGCCAGCGTGGCGATCGAAGCGCTGGAGCCCGACAGCCGGAGCAGCGGCGTGCCGGTCACGAGGCCGATCAAAATCGCCAGTAGCAGAACAATTGCCACAGTCGCGAAAAACGGTAGCTCATACCCCGCGAGAAACGGCGGCAGATCGCGTAGGGACGTGCGCTGGAGGGCCGCCGGCATGGTGAGAATGCCGGTGACATAGGCTCCGAGCCCAAGGAACGCCGCGTGGCCAAACGACACGATGCCGGTGTTTCCCGAAAATATCTGCAGGCCGAGAACCGCCGTCAGCATGATCGCCGCGTAAGTGACGACACGTTGCGTTGCGGCACCGCCGAAGAGGAAAACCGCCAACGCGATAAGAACGACCGCCAACACCATCGCCATGGCATCGGCGGAAGCGTTGCGGAACGCCGCCGGCATCAAGGGCCTGACTGCGCCCGCCATTACGCGGCCAGGAAGCGCGCCGGCGAGAACGGCGCAAGTATCGCCTGTTCGCCCCGCGTCAACAGATTCGCAATTGCCTCGCCCACGGCGGGGCCAGTCTTGAACCCGTGACCGGAGGAACCGGCGGAAACGACAAGCCCTTCCACCTCCGCCATGGCGCCGATCACCGGCAGATCGTCCGGGCTCATGTCGTAAAGACCGGCATAGCCGGGCCTGATGCCGAGGTCGAGCATGGCGAGTGTGCGGCTTGCAAAGGTTACGACAATCTCCACCGACTCCTTTTCATCCACGCCTTCCATGTAGTTGTCGGGGTCTTCCACGTAACGCGGCCGGCCTGCTTCATCGTGGCGGACGCCGGTGCCGCCGCCGGCCCAGGTTCCGGCGAGCACCACGCCCTCATTATCGGGACGGGCGTAGTTGCAGCAGATGTCGTCGCACCAGGCGAAGGGCATGACCTTGCGGGCCTTGCCCCCTGCCTCGAGCACGGCCATGGGATGGCGCTCGACATGCAGCGGCAAATCGAGGTTCGCGGTAGCCAGCAGCCGGCGCGTCCACGGCCCTGCGGCAAGCACGATCTTGTCTGCTTCAAGTTGTGCGCCGTCGGCAAGTTCGACACCGGCGATACGGCCGCCTTTTCGGAGCAACTGCCTGACGGGTGTATTCTGCATTATTTTCGCGCCACGAGCACGCGCAGCGCGGGCGATCGCATTGGTCGCGCCAAACGCGTCGGCGTAGCCATAGGCCGGCTCCCACAGCGCCAGCGCTACTTCACCCGTTGAAAATCCCGGCGCGGTATCGGCAAAGTCCTCGGGAGTCAGAGTCTCGATCACAGAACCCTCGCCGCGGATGCGCTCAGCCGCGGCCCGCCAGCTTGCCTCATTGTCCTTGCCGCACACCCACATCATGCCGATTTGCGTAACGAACGGCCCCTCGCCGGAAATTTCGGGAAGCGCCAACAGAAATTCCGTGCCGCGCCTGGCCAACTGAGACAGTTCCGGCATCAAATAGAACGCATGCAGCAACGCCGATGATTTGCCGGTCGGCCCACCGGCGGGATGGGTCTGTTCGATCAGAGTTACAGCCACGCCGGCTTCGGCCAAGTGATAGGCAACACTCGAGCCCACGATCCCCGCGCCCACGACAATGACATCGCTGCTGTGCTGCATTTTCGTTCCGCTGCCCTGTCCACATTTTCTTTCCCGAAGCTAAGGCCAGTTTTCCGTCGATGTCAATATCTCTTCACAATTGACTGAAACAGAAATTTCTGTAATGATTTCTTCATGGTGAAAACGCGGAAGAACATGGCGATACGGGATATCCTGATGCGGCAGGATGTTGCGCTGACGCCGTCCGAAGAAAAGATCGTCCGCCTGCTTCTGACGGATTATCCGACGTCCGGCCTTGGCACGGCGACCAGTCTGGCCAGGCGGGCGGCGGTGAGCGATCCAACGGTGGTGCGTCTCGTCATGAAACTCGGCTTCAGCGGATTTTCCGATTTTCAAGCAAAGCTGCTGGCCGAAGTGGAAGCGCGTTTGCACTCGCCGCTGTTGATGATGGAGGCCAAGCGGCTCAACGGCAAAAACGACGGTGCCATCATATCGTATCTCAATTCGGTGGCGATGGCGCATGAGAGGTGCATCACCATGACACCGCAGCAAAGTTACGGCCGGGCGGCGAAGCTCATCATGGATGCAAAGGGCGAGGTCGTGCTTCTGGGCGGGCGCTTCAGCCGCCACATCGCCAGCATGTTCGGAGGTTATCTGTCGCAGTTCCGCCCGGGCATTCGCGATCTCGGTGCAATCTCCGCGCAAACATTCGACACGTTGGCCGACCTCGGCCGGCGCGATGTCCTCTTGGTCTTCGACTACCGGCGCTACCAGCTCGATGTCGTGGCCTATGCGCGCCAAGCGGCGGAGCACGATGTGCGCATCCTGCTTTTTACCGATCAATGGTTGTCGCCTGTTGCGGAAATAGCCGAAGTAACGATCGTCAGCCCGCTCGATGTCGCCTCGCCCTATGACACGCTGGCACCCGCAATGGCGCAGATGGAGGCACTGGTCGCCCATCTCGTGTCGACACAGGGTGACGACGTCCGGGCCCGTATTGAGAGGCTGGAAGGCGTGCGCCACGCCAACGCGGTAACGGTCGATGACGATAAAAGTCCAAGGCAGGAGCAAAAATCATGACAGCATCGGCCACGGGACGGGATGCTCCCTATCGCGCCGGAGAAACCGCGCTGCTCCTTGTCGACATGCAGCGCATATGGCTGGAACCGGGTCTTGACCCGGCCCATTCCGAGCGGGGCCCTAAACACTATTTCTATCGCGAGACGTCGAGCCGGACGATACCGCACCAGGCATGCCTGCTGGCGGCGGCCCGCGCCCACGGCGTCGAAGTCATTCACACGATCATCCAAAGCCTGACGAAGGATGGGCGCGACCGCTCGCTCGACCACAAGCTGACGCCGATCCACGTGGCACCGCACCAACCCCAAGGCTTGCCGGTGCCGGCGCTGGCCCCAGCCGGAGACGAAATTCTGCTGCCGAAAACCTCCTCCGGCGTTTTCAACTCCACCAACATCGATTACATCCTGAAAAATCTTGGCATTCGTTATCTCGTCGTGGCCGGCATCATGACGGACCAGTGCGTCGACATGGCGGTGCGGGACGCCGCCGACCGGGGCTATTTTGTAACCTGCGTGTCCGACGCCTGTGCTGCCGCCACGAAGGAGCGGCACGACACGGCTCTCCGCGCCTTCGGCGGCTATTGCTGGGTGGCCGATACAAATACGGTTGTTTCCCGCTTCAAGGCATTGGGGGGACATGCATGACATCGGCGGAGCCTCTTGTCGCGATCGTCACCACCGATATTTGCGCCATCACACGCGGCCGTTCCATCGTCGAGAGCAAGTTGGAAAAAATCGCGGGCACCGGCGTCGGCTGGCTTCAGGCCAACCTGTCGCTGACGCCGTTCAATTCCATCGCCACGCCAAATCCCTGGGGGTCGTCCGGCGACTTGCGCCTTATTCCGGATTTGAAGGCACGCTACCGCACGGCGCGCACCGGATCGGCCACGCCTTTTTATATGGTGCCCGGCAATCTGGTTGAACTCGATGGCTCGCCCTGGATTGCCTGCACCCGCACGATGCTGATCAGCGCATTGGCCGATCTCAAGGCGGCGACCGGCCTCTCGGTGAATGCCGCATTTGAACATGAATTCCAGATCTTCGGCGCCGCTTCTCCACCCGCCCATTCGCTGTCATTTGAAGCGTTGCGCCGCACTGATCCTTTCGGGCCGGTGCTGATGGCAGCACTCAAGGAGGCGGGCGTTTCACCCGATGTGATCATCGCCGAGTTTGGCAACGATCAATTCGAGGTGACCTGCGCACCCGCCGATGCACTGATTGCCGCCGACCGGGCCGTGGCGATCCGCGAGATCACCCGCGAGGTGGCGCGCAATCTCGGTTGGCGGGCCAGCTTTGCGCCCAAGACCGCGCCCGACGCAGTGGGCAACGGCGTCCATATTCATTTCAGCTTTGCGGACGCCAAGGGAAAACCCGCAACCTATGACAGAGCCAAGCCCGGAGGGCTTTCGGATAAAGCCGGTGCGTTCTGCGCCGGCGTGCTCCGCCATCTGCCGGCCTTGACCGCGCTTACGGCAGCCAGCGTGCCATCCTACTATCGCCTCAAGCCCCATAGCTGGAGCTCATCCTACACTTGGCTTGCCGACCGCGACCGCGAGGCTGCCTTGCGCATTTGCCCGGCGGTAGCCATCGGCAAGCATGATCCGGCCAAGCAATTCAATGTCGAATACCGGGCGGCTGATGCGACCGGCAATCCTTACCTCTCACTCGCGGCAATCATCCGCGCCGGTCTTGAAGGGATCGCCAGGGGACTGCCCACTCCGCCGCTGGTTTCAGGCGACCCGACGCTGATGACCGCCGAGGAACGAACCGCGTTAGGCCTTGTGCGCCTGCCGGAGAATTTCGACGCGGCCCTTGTCGCACTTGCAGCCGATAGGACCGTTCGCGGCTGGTTCGCACCCGCCTTCATCGAAACATTTACCGGCGAAAAGCGGGCCGAGCTTGCCCATCTCAAGGACCGCCCGCCTGCTGAGATATGCGAACTCTACCGGACGCTCTACTGATGCCGCCGCAACCTCAAATCAGCGCCAACCGTGAGGATTGGCCGGAGCCGATCGAGATCGTCAATGAAGGCGGCCTGAGCGACATCGTGCTGATTTGCGAACACGCCTCCAATCACATTCCGGCGGAATATGCGGGACTTGGACTCGGCGCCGTGGATTTAACCCGCCACATCGCCTGGGATATTGGCGCAGCGGCCGTGACACACGCCCTTGCCGCGAAGCTGGATGCGCCGGCGTTTCTCGGCACCTATTCGCGGCTCCTCATCGATCTCAACCGGCCGCTCGGCGTGCCCACGAGCATTCCCGAGCGTTCGGAAAGTACCGGCATACCGGGAAACGCCGGACTGCCGGAGGCGGAAAAAAAGCGCCGGGGCGAGATCATTTTCGCGCCATTCCACAGCCGTGTCGCGGAGCATTTGCTGGCGCGCGAACGCGCGGGCCGCAAGAGCCGGATCGTGGCCGTGCATTCCTTCACGTCCGTCTTCTTTGGCAAGGCGCGGCCATGGCACGCGGGCGTGCTTTACGACAGTTCGCGCGCGTTCGGCGAGGCCGTCATCGCCGCCTTGCGTCAGGATGGCACGCTGAATGTCGAACCCAATGTGCCCTACGTGATCGGCCGTGACCATGACTACGCCGTGCTGGTGCATGGACATGACCGTGGCTATCCCAGCATCCTGATCGAGGTGCGGCAGGATCTTCTGATAAGTGCGGAAGGCATCGCGGACTGGACCCGGCGGCTCGCAACGGCTCTCAACACCCCATGGAAATGAGCCGCTCGAATCTTTCACTGCGCGAGCGCGATGACAAGGCCATCGCGGCGATCGGCAAGCTGCGGTTTTCGCCGCTGAGCCTGATTGGTGGCAAGGGCAACCGGCTGATTGAAGAGGGCGGGCGGGAACTGCTCGATCTTTCCGGATCGGCGGGTGCTGCAATTCTCGGCTACAGCCATCCCGCAATCGTCGAGGCCGTCGAAAAATCCATCCGCGATATGGCGGGAGCGAGCCTGCTGCTCTATCCGAACGAATCCGCGGTCGGCCTCGCCGAAGAGCTGTTGCGCCTGACGCCGGGCGAAGGCTCGCGCCGCGTCTGGTTTGGCCATTCCGGTTCCGACGCTAACGATTGCGCCGTGCGAGTCTTGCAGGCCGCGAGCGGGCGTTCGCGGTTCATCTCTTTCATCGGCTCCTACCATGGCAATCTTTCCGGCTCGATGGCGATCAGCGGCCACACCGCCATGACCCATACGCTGCCCCGCCCTGGGCTGGTGCTGCTTCCCTACCCCGATCCGTTCCGTCCGAGATTCAGTGCTGAGGATGTTCTCGCCCTACTTGATTATCAGTTCGAGACCACCTGCCCGCCGGACCAGGTGGCGGCAGTGTTCATCGAACCCTTGATGTCCGATGGAGGCCTGATCGTGCCGCCGCCGGGCTTTCTTGCGGCACTTCAAGGGCGCTGCCGCGTCCACGGCATCAAGATCGTGGTGGACGAAGTGAAGGTCGGCCTTGCGCGCAGCGGCCTGATGCATTGTTTCCAGCACGAAGGACTGACGCCGGACCTCGTCGTCTTCGGCAAGGGATTGGGTGGCGGGCTGCCGCTGTCGGCCGTCATTGGCCCGCAGGAGATTATGGACCATGCCCCAGCCTTCGCTCTTCAGACAACGGCGGGCAATCCGGTGGCCGCGGCCGCCGGCGGAGCCGTTTTGCGCATAATCGAGAATGAGGCGCTTGCGACCCGCGCCGCGCGTATCGGCAAGCTGTTCGCCGAGGCGCTCAAAGTCTTGGCGGACAAACATGAGATCATTGGCGATGTGCGCGGGCGCGGTTTGGCAATAGGCGTCGATCTGGTCAGCAGCCGCCAAACGCGGGAGCCGGTGCCGGCGGTGACGACGGCCAAGATCATTTACCGCGGCTATCAGCTGGGTGCGGCGTTCAGCTATGTCGGGTTGAAGGCCAACGTGCTCGAATTCACGCCGCCCCTCACATTGACCGAAGATGAGGTTGCCGAAGGTGCCTCCATAGTGGATCAAGCGATCACCGATGTGATCGCAGGCAAAGTCGCCGAGGCGGACGTGGCGCCCTTCATGATGTGGTAGCGAGGCTTCTGTGAGCTTCGATTGGTGGAGGAGCAAGTCACCTGCGAACCTGTCTCACTGGTCGCCTTCACTGAAAACAGTGTATTTACAGGGAAAAATCTCAAAATTTCGGCCCACGACGCAGTTTGAAGCTTAGAAATCACCGGAAGCTCAAACGCTTACATGGAAATTCCCTACTCCACTGATCAGGGAAATTTTTGAGTATTGCAGGGATTTTCCCAGGCCGTTACAGGGAAGTGCAATGACTAAGACAGTTGATGCGCCTCTCGTTGAATGTAACGGCGCCCATATCCCCTCCTTCGGTCTCGGCACCTGGGAGCTGCGAGATGAAACGGCGCGAGCTATCGTCCAGAGCGCTCTGGCGTTGGGTATTCGGCATATCGATACCGCTCGTTTGTATGACAACGAACGCGCGGTCGGCGAAGGCATTCGCAGCGCCGGCGTCGCTCGGGAGCACATCTTCGTCACAACCAAGATCCCGCCGGACTTACTTGCGGCAGATAGCGTCGTTCGCACGGCCGAGGCAGCGCTTTCAGATCTCGATATCGGCTATATCGACCTGCTGCTAATTCACTGGCCCAGTCGCAACATACCTTTGAAAGAAACGTTAGGGGCCTTTGCCTCCCTTAAGCGTCGAGGAATTATTCGACACATTGGCGTCTCGAATTTTTCAGTCAGGTTGCTTGAAGAGGCTGTTTCCGTCTGTGAGGAGCCTATCGTCACCAGCCAGGTGGAATACCACTCCTACCTCGCGCAACGGCAGGTGCTGGAGGCCTGTCGCCGGCAAGGGATTTCACTGACCGCATACTGTCCCCTCTCCCGAGGACGCATTGTTAGCGATCTCACCATCAGCAAAATCGCTCTCGACCATGGCAAAACCAACGCGCAGGTGACCTTGCGGTGGCTGGTTCAGCAGGACGGCGTCATCGCGATACCGCGAACCTCGAACAGAGAGCGGTTGGCCGAAAATTTCGCAATATATGACTTCGCCCTTTCGGAAGCCGAGATGTCCAGCATGAGCCATTTGGCCAGCGCCAAAGCCCGTCAGGTTAATCCTTCGGATTGGGCTCCGAACTGGGATTAAACACCTAGATTAATCCATATCTGGTATATCACTCAAATATTAAAACTACCTCTTGTGCGCTGAGAACAAATATAGTACGAAGCACCCAAGCCATCGGAAACCCAGGGGCCGGTGACATTTGCCATGCCTGGAGGAGAGAGGGAGCGCAAACAATGGAGCCTAGTTATGGCATCGTCGACTATCCAATACCTCACCCCAGACCGGTTACGCACCTTATCCGCGCAACGCGAGGACCCATTCGAAGAAACAGATAAAGCAGATCGCGGCGAGTATCCGCGAATACGGTTTCACTAATCCCATTGATGATGACAATGTAATTCTCGCAGGTCATGGCAGGCTTGGCGTAGCCAAACTCCTTGGCATTGATCAGCTTCCGTGTGTGCGGCTGGACGGTATGACCTCGGAGCAAAAGCGGGCCTACGTTCTCGCTGACAACAAGCTGGCCCTCAATGCGGGCTGGGATGAAGAGATCCTCGCAATTGAACTTCAAAGTCTTCTCGAGTTCGATTCCGATTTCGATATTGGCCTCACCGGATTTTCGATCGCCGAGGTCGATTGCCTCATTGAAGGACAGAGGCCGGAGGAGCCCAGCAATCCGGAAGAGGATCGTCTTCTGGATGAAGCTTCCCGGCGCTGCCATGTCGGCGACCTCTGGCAACTCGGATCCCATCGCCTCGTCTGTGGAAACTCCCTCGATCCCAACGTGATCGCCACGCTAATGGGCGGTGAGAAAGCCCAGATGGTCTTTACCGACCCGCCCTACAATGTTGCCATCGATGGCCATGTCGGAGGATCGGGCTCGATCAAGCACCGCGAGTTCGCCATGGCCGCTGGCGAGATGAGCCAGGAAGAGTTTACGACCTTCCTGCACAACACCTTTCGCAATCTGGTGGAGTTCAGCGTTAATGGCTCCATACACTTCATCTGCATGGACTGGCGACACATGCAGGAGATGCTGGCAGCTGGGGAGGAACTCTATGGCCAGCTCAAGAATCTCATCGTCTGGGTCAAGGACAATGGCGGCATGGGTACTTTCTACCGCTCCCGCCATGAGCTGATCTTCGCCTTCAAGAACGGCAATGCGCCGCACATCAATAGCTTCGAATTAGGCCAGCATGGCCGCTATCGAACCAATGTCTGGCAGTACCGCGGTGTCAATACGCTAAAAGCGGGACGGATGGATGAGCTGGCCCTCCACCCTACCGTAAAGCCAGTCCAGCTGATTGCCGATGCGATCAAGGACGTCTCGCAGCGCAACGGCATTGTCCTCGATCTGTTCGGCGGCAGCGGCTCAACCATGATTGCGGCCCACAAGACCGG
>JBKKDI010000330.1:0-3628 GCA_046708645.1 Aestuariivirga sp. | reverse complement strand
GGCCCGCATCGCTGCGGGCCTTTTGTATTTACCAGTGACGGTGATGATGGTGACGGTGACCCCACCCGCCGCCGCCGAAGCCGAAGCCGCCTCCGCCGAAACCCAAACTGATGATCGGAGCGCCGCCGCCATAGTAGTATGGCTGCGGAGCGTAGTAGGCTTGAGGAACATAGCCGTACGTCCGGTGATAGGGACGGTAGCTTCGGTAGACGTGGTGGCGGTAGACATGGTGGCGGTGAATCCTATGATGCCGGTGCCGCCAGTGCCGACGATGCGAGCTGAAGTCAGTTTGAGTTACATCGGTGGCAGCTCTCGCGTTTACCGTGTTGTCTTTGGCATTTGCAGCCGAGCCTCCGAGCAGCGCAGCTGCCCCGACGGCGAAGACGATAGCGAGCTTCTTCATTTGACACTCCCATGAACGTGTGGAGTGGTAATCAATGCGGATGTTTCTACGTTCCGTCGTGGAAGATTAAATCATCAACAGGTCACTGAATAAGCGTTCATATTCTGTGACGCTTGACTGTTCCCCATCACGTCGTCTGTTCAGATTGCAGCTCCACGGAACAGGTGGACAACATCAGCTCAAGCATTTCGGAATCGCTGCCCTGTGCTAGCAGCGGATTAAATCAGGCGCGCGGATTCCTACATCCGGTCCTGCTTGGCGGAGTGAACGCGCATGTTGATGTTGAAAGAACGACGACCCGCATACCGAACCCTGGAAGGGTGGGCTATCGGCGTCCTGCTCGAAGCCGGCGCGATCAAGGAGTGTGATGATCACGGGTACATGCAGTGCCGGGGGGACGCACATGCGCGAGAACGGGCTTATGATACCGCCCGCGAATCCCCCTTGCCGGGACTTTCGGCTGAGGACGCCACAGCAGCCTTGCACGATGTCCTTGGCGCTATCGGCGATGCCTGTCCGGACTGTTGATAATCGGTTCGTACGGGGGTTTGGAACCGAAGAGCCGCTCCCCTATTGAGTCCAGTACCTCGTATCGGGAGTACTGGAGCATGGCGCCGCGGGCGAATTGGAAAGGTTTTCTGCGGCTATCTCTCGTCACATGTCCGATCGCCTTATTCCCGGCGACGTCGGAAGTCGAGAAGATCAGCTTTAACCAGATCAATCGAAAGACGGGTCACCGGATCAAATACGTCAAAGTCGATGCCGAGACCGGCGACGATGTCGAGAACGAGGACATTATCAAGGGCTACAAAGTCGATACGGACACCTACATCACCGTCGACAAGGACGAGCTCGAGAACATCGCGTTAGAGTCGACGAGGACTATCGACATCGATCAGTTCGTCCCGCGCAGCGAGATCGACGACCTCTACATCGTCCGGCCTTACTACCTTGTGCCGGATGGGAAGGTTGGCCACGACGCCTATGCCGTCATCCGCGATACAATCAAAGCCACGAACAAGGTCGCGCTGGGTCGGCTTGTCCTGACCAACCGTGAGCATGTGATCGCGCTCGAGGCGCGCGAGAACGGCCTGATGGGACTTTTATTGCGCTATCCGTATGAGGTGCGGGACGCCGCGGAGTATTTCGACGGCATCCAGGACGTGAAAATCACCAAGGACATGCTCGATCTTGCGAAGCATATCGTTGAACAGAAGTCCGGCCATTTCGATCCCACGAAGTTCGAGGATCGTTATGAAAGTGCGCTCACGGATGTTCTCAAGGAGAAGCAAGCCGGCCGGCCGATTGCGAAGCAGGAGCGACCCGAGGGCTCAAACGTTGTCGATCTGATGGAAGCTTTGCGCCAGAGCCTCAGCGGCAAGAATCCTGAAATCAGGGACAAGGCAGCGGCTGCAAAACCTGCACGCGCGAAGAAGGCCACTAAGTCGCGGAAAGCCTCATAGCGCTCAATGGATGGGTCCTGGCACCGACTGCCCGAGTAGACAGAGTACAAACGCCTTGGAAGATCCGGAGGAGCGGAGGCCTACGTGCAGAGGCTTGTCGCCCTTCTCGCCGTGCTCCTGTTCGAGGTTCTGCCCTATTTGGAAGAATTGGTCCGGAGCCGCGCGTTGCACGAACGCGGCAAGTGGTGCGGAGAGCGCGAAAGCGGGCCACGCCGCTCACCTCCATCGATACAGTCACGCGCGAAGTGGCGCCTCGGTTGGGCGTCGACCTGCCCCATGCGTCACGGCCGTCATGGGAATTGTATGGGCAGCTACCGAATGGGCTGTTGCAGCGTTGCCTGTGAAGCTGCCAGAAAGAAGTGCTAGTAGTACAAACTGATGCAAATCTTGCGGTAGACGATGAAGTTGCTCGGACACTGAACCTGCCCGCGGTGAATGATCCGGGGTTGAGCCGTCTCGCGGTTTCCAGCGCTATAGTGGAGAGCGCGTCGGTCGGTGAAGATGCTCAGACAGACCTTGCCGCGGATCACGAAGTTGCTGGGACAGGATGGTTCTCCGCTGGCGTTGGGGCGGATCGGAACAACAGTGCTCCACTGCGACTCCGTACCGAGCAGCCTGTAACCGGTGGAAAGACCGGCGAACGCGCTGCTGACCGAGGCGGCAAGGACCGCCAACGCCACTGCTGCTGAGAGAGTGTTCATCGGCCACTCCTTTCGCCTCATCATCGATGCATAAAGATGAACGGCAGCCGAACAGCGGGGTTCCCACGAGATTTTCCGCTTGGCGCCTGGCCGCATGACCGACGCTGGTCGCGAGGCTTTCCGCGCGCGGCTGCCTGGACAGCAGGACCGGTTGGCCTGCAAGAGGGCGTCGCAAACGGCAACGCCGCTGGCAAAGCGCGCGCGGCGAACGACTGACGCCAGGAACCGCGCATCGATGGCTTCGTTGGATATGTGACCATGAGAGGTCATGTCATCAGTATCTTGGGATAATCCGCCCCAAGCTGCAGGTGGAGTGGCCGGGCCAGGAACAGGAGTGAATTCGTGCGCAACCTGGAGGACAACGCCCTCTTGCTTTTAGTGGCAGCGGTTACGCTGATCTTCGCATGGGTATTGTGGCCATTCTCCAGCGCAATCCTCTGGGGCACAATCCTGGCGGTCCTCTTCGCGCCGCTCCATCGCCGCATACTGAGGTCCATTCCAGGATGGCCGAGTTTCGCTGCCGCGACCACCCTGCTCCTCATCTTGTTGATGGTGGTGCTACCGTTGGCGATGCTCATTGACATGACCGCCCGTGAGGCGAGCGGCGTGTACGAAAGCTTTCGCACGGGCGAACTAAGTTTGGGCCTGGACGCTCAAAGGCTGCGAGAAATTCTGCCCGGTTGGATTGTTAGCCTCGCAGATCGTTTCAACTTTCCAAATGCAGCAGCGATCCGCGAAAAACTCTCCGCGACGGTGATGCAAAGTGGCGAATTCCTGGCGGGCCAGGCCATTAATTTAGGGCAAACAACAATTGGCTTTCTCGTAAGTCTATTCGTGATGGTCTACCTGCTCTTTTTCTTCTTGCGTGACGGGCAATGGATTTCCCACACGATTGGGAAAGCAATACCGCTTCGGGCGGATCAGCGGAGCGCACTTTTGGTTGGCTTCACCACTGCGGTCCGAGCAATCATCAAAGGAACTATCGTCCTCGCATTGGTTCAAGGGGCCCTGGGGGGATTAATCTTTTGGCTCCTCGACATTCGCGCCCCGCTGGTCTGGGG
>JBKKDI010000329.1:0-2524 GCA_046708645.1 Aestuariivirga sp. | reverse complement strand
GGCGATCAACGACAAGGCATCCTTCATGCGAGACCTGGGCGCCAATGCCAGCCGCCAGTTCCGAGCGGTTTTCCGATCCTAGCGCAGCATAGATGGCAGCAAAACTGTACTTGCCGCTGGCCAGCACAACATCGATTTCCTCGCCCCTGAGTTCGAAACCAAGGCATGGGCCTTCGAGTATTTGGATTCCTGCCTCTTTCAGCCACGACCTCTGATCTGCATCGAGATCGTGCGCGAGGTTCGCCGAAATCAATGTCACTTCCGCCGTATAGCTCCGCAAGAATTGAGCTTCTCCGAAGCCCGGCGCACCGGTGCCGATGATGGCAATGGGCCGATCGGTCACTTCATAGCCGTCGCAGATCGGACAATACCGCAGAAGGCCACGCGCCAGCGCCTTATCGTGGATATCGTCGGGCATGGCCGGGCGCCGGTTGAAGGCGCCTGTCGCGAGCAGGACGGTGCGCGCGCGAATCGCGCCATCCGTGGTTCGGCCCACGAGCAACCCGGCCTCGGATTCGAGTGAAACGATCTCCGCGGGACGGAGCCGAGCGCCATGGCGCTCGGCTTGTTCCCGCATGCGCGCGAGAAGGTCAGAACCGGAGATTCCATCCGGGAAGCCAGGGTGATTGTGTGTGAGCGGGATAAGGCCTGCCCGGCTTCGTCCGTCATCGGCAACTAGAACCGATAGATGAAACCGCGCCAGATAAATTGCCGCGGTGAGGCCGGCGGGCCCTGCTCCAACCACGAGACAGTCGAGTATCTCGCGGGCTGGAACGGGGGAAACGCTGTGCATCGTGAAATCTATCACAGCGCACAAACGTTCGAGTGAGACTTCTAGTTGCCCCACACCATGCGGGTGATTTCCGAGCGCTTCAGCCCGATATCAGCCAGGAGCCGGTCGTCAAGCTGGGCCAGCTGCTCCTCGGCGCGGCTGCGCGCCAGAAAAGTCTGAATCCGGCCGATAAGTCCGCGAGGGGGGTTGGCGCTCTTGCTAAATGTGGTTTCGCGGCCTCGGGTGATCGTCGTCATGTCTCTCTCCTGCATCTAATTTTGTGCGTCGCACAATGTCCTGACCTGATATAGGTCAATATCGTCTGCCATTCCACACCTGCAAAGACGTCTCTAATATGCAAATTGCGCATATCATATTCATTCTTCCTTAACTATCAATATAGCCATGTAATATGACGATTTTATATCTATTGTTCGTTCAGAACCTAATAGTTTTTGATGATCGTTGAGAGGCTTCTCGGCCAATTTACGTTCCCATTCATGCACCACACGCATATGGGAGAATTCACTAGATATTGCAACGCAATATGACTTCAAGAGACAAAATGCCCGGCCAAAAAGGCCGGGCATCAATCGGTCGAAGCGGTCTACCCGGTATTACACGGCCTGGAGATTGCCAGCCGAGCTTTTGCCCGTGCGCTTGTCGGTCACAATTTCGAAGGAAACTTTCTGGCCTTCCTTCAGCGTGCGCAGCCCCGCGCGTTCAACAGCGGAAATGTGGACGAAAACGTCCTTCTGACCGTTGTCGGGCTGAACGAAACCGTAGCCCTTTTGCTCGTTAAACCACTTCACAGTACCCGTATTCATGGGATCGTCCTTCAGTTGGGTTGTCGTAAGGCCAGAGGAATGTTTTTGCACGCCTAAGACCCGCTTTCGATAGATGGGGGAGTCTTGCGTGCGATACCCAACCGGGTAGCGAAGCGGCCAATCGTCCGGCCCAAGTGTCGATCGCGGAAATATGGATGACGCCAGCCGGTGATGCAAGTCAATTTCCGGCGCGGGCCGCTGCTTCACGGGCCGCGCCGGATGCTCCTGGGCCATCTTACTTCGGAAGCAGAACCGTATCGATCACATGGATCACGCCATTCGACTGCTTGACGTCAGCCTGGGTCACGGTCGCGGTCTGGCCGCTCTCGTCCATGATCATGATCTTGCCGCCGGTGTTCATAACCGTGAGCTTGTCGCCGCTCACTGTCGTCACTTCATGCTTGCCGCCATCGTCCTTGATCATCTTGTTGATGGCATCGCTCATCGCATTGGCCGGCACCACGTGATAGGTGAGAATCTTCGTGAGCTGATCCTTGTTCTCCGGCTTCAGCAGCGTGTCGACGGTGCCCGCCGGCAGTTTGGCGAAAGCATCGTTGGTCGGGGCGAAGACCGTGAAGGGCCCCGCACCCGACAGCGTGTCGACGAGGTCTCCAGCCTTCACCGCGGCAACCAGTGTCGTGTGATCCTTGGAGTTTACCGCATTCTCGACGATATTTTTCTCGGGGAACATTTCAGAGCCGCCCACCATCGGGTTTTCAGCGAAGGCCGGCACGGCAAGGGCCGAAATGCCGATGGCGGCAGCAGCGGCCGCTGCAAGTAGCGAATTGCGAAGTGTCATAATGATCTCCATGTTTTGAACCAATCCCATTGCGGGATGATCGGTATACGCAGATGCTTTGCGGATGGTTGCCTTTCCATTTCAAAACAGCGATTAACAATTTGTGAGAATCCGGTATGAAACCTT
>JBKKDI010000328.1:0-11682 GCA_046708645.1 Aestuariivirga sp. | reverse complement strand
AGTTCCCGGTGGGCATCGACATGGCGATCGAGATTCATGCTGAGGAAGCCCCCCAGTTGCAGAAAGCCCGGATAGACCTCCCGTCCCGCGCCCGCGTGGGGCGGCGGCACTTTCATCACGGCGTTGCCGCGGAACCAGGCGCTGCCCCGTTCCGCCGCAAGGCGATCGACCGCCGTGGGGTTGCGCCTGGAGTCGATGGCGCCGCCCATGAGCACCATGGCTTTGGGCGAGCATGGATCCTTGGCCGCATTCATCAATGCAACCGCAGCCAGCACCGGCACCGAGGGTTGGCACACGGCCATGACACTCGTGCCGGGTCCGGCGAGCTGCAACATCTCGATCACATAGTCGATATAGTCGTCCAGATCGAAACTGCCCTTGGCGACGGGAACGGTGCGGGCATCGACCCAGTCGGTGATATAGACGTCGAAGTGGCTCAACATGGACTGTACCGTGCCGCGCAGCAGCGTGGCGTAGTGGCCCGAGAGCGGCGCCACGATCAGCAATTTGGGTTGGGCGTTGACAGTTTTCTTGCGAAAATGCAGCAAATTGCAAAAGGGTTTGCTGAGAACCTGTACCTCGCTGACCGGAACCACCTCTCCGGCGACGGTTGCGTCCTTGATATCAAAACTTGGCTTTCCATAGCGGCGGGTACTCCGCTCGAACATCTCGAGAGACGCCGCAAGGTTACGGCCCATGGGGGTTGCAGCAAGCGGATTGGTCTGGCTTGTCCAGAAGTTCAGGCCGGCATCGGCGGCGGCGCGCCACGGCGCCAGCACGGCGTGATTCATCTCATAGAGATAGTATAGCATTCTCAATCCTCAGCCCCAGAGTGCAACACAAATGTAATTAGTCCGTATACAACGGATACCTGTGATTCCTAAGCCTTTATGACGCCCCCGATACGGCGCTGCCGAGAGCCTCCGACAGGGCTTTCGCATCGGTTGAATAGGTGAAATGCTTGATGAACTTGCCGTCCGGACCCATCAGATAGACGATGCTGGAGTGATCCATCAGATAGTCGCTAGCGCCGCCGTTTTCCACTTTTCTGTAATAGACACGGTAAGCCTTGGCCGCCGCCGCGATCTCCTCCGCGGTGCCGGTCAAGCCGATGAGCCTGGGGCTGAAATTCTCGACGTAGGCCTTGAGTGTTTCCGGCGTGTCCCGTTCGGTGTCGAACGATATGAATACGGGTTGAATAGCATCGCCCTTGGCGCCCATCTGCTTAACGGCTTCCGTCATCACCTGCAATTCCGTCGGGCAGATATCGGGGCAATAGGTGTAGCCGAAGAACACCAGCATGTATTTGCCGGAAAAATCCTTTTCGGTGACGCGGCGGCCATTCTGGTCGGTCAGGCTGAACGGACCGCCAATCAGCGCCTCTCCCATGCTGACGGGGGCATGGCCGCCGGCGCGGTAGAAGAGAGCGGCCGCGCCGATGACAAGGGCCAGGGAAAGAATGGCGGCAGCGAACAGGACTTGCTGGCGGGAGGGCATTGATGACGGCTTCCGTTTTTCGACGGCATAGGCCTAATGTGGCGGTTAGGCAATTCAAGGGAAGTCATGTCCGCAAGCGTGGCATTCGAAGCCGGCAATTTATCGAACGACGCCGAGCTCGGCGTGCTCAGGTTGCGCACTTTGGTCCGGCTGCGCTGGCTTGCGGTCGTCGGGCAGACCGTTGCCGTTCTCGGCGTCTATTTCCTGTTGGGGTTTCCGCTTCCCATCGGCCTTTGCCTCGGCGCCATCGCGCTGAGTGCCTGGCTAAATATCTTTCTCACCATCAGGTGGCGAAAGAGCGTCAGGCTCAAATCTTCACAGGCGGGCCTGTTGCTGGCCTACGATATTCTCCAGCTTGCCGTGCTGCTCTATCTGACCGGCGGCCTGGAAAATCCCTTCGCCTTCCTGTTTCTCGTGCCTGTCACCATTTCAGCAACATCGCTTCCCCTTAAATGGACCCTGTGGCTGGGCGCCATAGCCTTTGTCTGCGCCAGCTTTCTGACCATCGACCATCTGCCCTTGCCGTGGACACCCGATGTGCCGCTGGTGTTGCCCGATGCCTATATCGCGGGGATGTGGGCTGCGATCGTGTGCGGCGTGGTGTTCTCCGCGCTCTATGCGCGGCGCATCGCCGAGGAGGCGCGGCAGATGTCGGCGGCCCTTTCAGCCACTGAAATGGTGCTGTCCCGGGAACAGAGACTGTCAGCGCTTGACGGCTTTGCCGCGGCCGCGGCCCACGAGCTCGGCACACCGCTCGCCACGATCGCCCTTGTCGCCAAGGAATTGAAACGTGAGCTTCCGGCCAACGATCCCCATGCGGAGGATATCGAGCTTCTGGTGAGCCAGGCCGGGCGCTGCCGGGAAATTCTGGCGCGCCTTGCCAACCGCGATGCCGAAACTGATGAGATTTACCAGCGCACCAAGATGCTGGTGATGATCGAGGATCTGATCGGCCCCTTGCGCGGTTCCGATGTGGAGATCACGGTGACGAGCCCTTCCGCCACTGGCCCTGAGCCGGTTTTCCGGCGCAATCCCGCCATCGCCTACGGCCTCGGAAATCTCCTGGAAAACGCCGTCGATTTCGCCGCAACGAAAGTGGATGTCGAGGCGCGCTGGACGGCAGCCCATGTCGCCATTTCCGTCAGCGATGACGGTCCCGGTTTCCATCAGGATATCTTCGACCGGCTGGGCGATCCCTTCGTCACCACGAGGCCCGGTTATGGCGCGGAGCCGGAAGAGGGCGGCCATGATGGTATGGGCCTGGGGTTTTTCATTGCCAAGACGCTACTCGAGCGCTCCGGCGCGGCTGTATCCCTCGCCAACCGGCCCGCCCCCCGCCATGGCGCCGTGGTCCAGGTCGTTTGGCCCCGCGCCGTGGTCGATGTCGGCAAGGCTTGAGCCCGGTTCGCCAGCGGTCTACACCTTTGATGATGACGGCTATCAAACTGCCCGCCGACAAGACGCTGCTGCTCGTCGATGACGACAAGCCGTTTTTGACCAGACTGGCGCGCGCCATGGAAATCCGGGGCTTCGAGGTGCGCATGGCGGAATCGGTGGCGGAGGGAATCTTGCAGGTCGGCAAGTCACCGCCGGGATACGCGGTGGTCGATTTGCGGCTTGCCGACGGTAACGGCCTCGATGTGATCGAAGCGCTGCATTCGGCCAGGCTGGACGCGCGCGCTGTGGTGCTCACGGGCTACGGCAACATCGCCACCGCCGTCACCGCCGTCAAGCTCGGCGCCATCGACTATCTGGCAAAGCCCGCCGACGCCGATGCGGTCTATGGCGCATTGATCGGCGACAAGGACAACCGTTCCGCGCTGCCTGACAATCCCATGTCGGCGGACCGGGTGCGCTGGGAGCACATTCAAAGGGTTTACGAACTGTGCAACCGCAATGTCTCCGAAACGGCACGGCGGCTCAACATGCACAGGCGCACCCTGCAGCGCATCCTCGCCAAGCGCGCGCCCAAGTAAATTAACCCTAACCGCCACGGCATTCCCCTTGCAGGAGACGGCCGTCGTCCCATTTCAAGCAAAGGTTAAGTCATGCCCTTCAAGCGCGACCTCAAATCCTATCGTGCCCAGTTCGAACGCGACGGTTACACTCTCCTGAAAGACGTCCTCTCGGAGAGTTTCGCGGCCTATCTTCAGGATTTTCTTGGCCTGTCCCGCAACGGCCAGGTGGCCGAAACCGGCCAGTGGCGGATCGGCGGCAAGAAGCACCAGTATCTCTTTTCCTTCCCTTCCGAAGACTTCGCGCTAAGGTTTAGAGCCGGTATCGCCGACTCACCGGCATGGATGAAAGCGCCATCGCTGTCTCGGAACGGCACCTGAAACAATATGAGGCGGATGCTCCCGACTATCCAGCACCCCACAAGGATCGCGGCGCCTCGCGGATTTCAATCGGTCTTCCGATCCATTTGGGTCCGGAGACCAGCGTCTGTGTGTTTCCCACCCTCGACCGGTCGCCCAATCCCTCCGAGCGCGCCGTGTTCATGACCCCTCAGGATCACCCTGGCCTCGCGGAAATCTACAAGTCGCCCGATGCCGTGCTCCTGCACGAACAGTTAGGCGACATGATCATCTTCCTTGGTTCGGCGATTACCACGAACGCATCCGCCCGCGCGGCACGGCCGTTCTCTACATCAAGATCAACGGCCAGGGTTCCGATCCTCTCGGCGAGAATATCTACGCGAAAACAAAACAGCTCATCGACGCTTGATTGTCCTCGCCCCGCGTGAGCGGGGAGAGGAAGAGACCCATCGTGTAGCGATGGGGAGGAGAGGGGCCAACGGTCTTTTTCTGTTGTTTTTGGAAGATAGCATGCGGTGAGATAATGTCTCTTTGCATCCCAATGCATTCCCGCGCGGGCGATTTAAGCGGGCAAGAACCTGACGGCAGATTTAATCCGTTGGCCCCTCACCTTTCCCATTGCTTCGCAATGGGCCCCTTTCCTCCCCCCGCTGGCGCGGGGCGAGGACGTTTTGAACAAGCCCTGCGAGAAACGCCGCGAGGTCGTCCGTTACGTGATGGACATGGGGCTGATGGGTACCGCCGGTTTCTTGATTTAGTTTCGCGGCATCGCGGTTTTCCGGCGTCACCACCAGCACCGTTGTCATGCCGAGCGCATGGGGCGCCTCGAGGTTCCGGGCGATGTCCTCGAACATGGCGGAGGTCTCGGCACGGATGCCGGTTTGGCCGATGAATTTCCGGTAGGGTTCCATCTCCGGTTTCGGAATGAAATCCGAATGCACGATATCGAAAATGTCGCCGAAATGATGGGTGACACCGAGGCGGTCCAGCACCTTTTCCGCATGCGCCACGGTACCGTTGGTGAACACCAGCTTCCGCCCCGGAAGGGCGTGAAGGGCTTCATCGAGTAAGGGATTGCACGGCACCGGCGTATGATCGATATCGTGCACGTAATCCAGAAAGCCATCGGGATTGACGCCGTGCTCGACCATCAGGCCGCGGAGCGTCGTGCCGTATTTGTAGAATAGCTGCTTCTGCCGCTGCTTGGCTTCGGCAAAATCCACGCTCAACAGACGCGAGACGAACTCGCCCATGCGGACATCGATCTGGTCGAACAGCCGGCAAGACGCGGGGTAAAGAGTGTTGTCGAGATCGAACACCCAGGTATCGACATGGCCGAAACCTCTCACACGCCGGTCCGCGAGACGCGCGTGCCGACACCGTGGGGCGTCAGCAGTTCGAGCAGCACCGAGTGGGGCACCCGGCCATCGAGAATGATGACGCCCTCGACGCCCGATTCAACCACCGCAACCGCGCTTTCGATCTTGGGGATCATGCCGCCGGTAATCGTGCCGCTGGCAACGAGGTCCGGAACGTCGCCGATCTTCAGTTCACTGATCATATTCTTGTCCATATCAAGCACACCGGCAACGTCGGTGAGAAGCAGGAGGCGCTTGGCCTGGGTGGCGGTGGCGATGGCGCCCGCCGCCGTATCGGCATTGACGTTATAGGTTTCTCCCTCCCAGCCCACGCCCACCGGGGCAATGACCGGAATCGCATCGCTTTTCATGATGGTTTGCAAAATCTCGATGTTGATGCGGGCCGGTTCGCCGACAAAGCCGAAATCGATTTCCTCGACATTGCCGGTCACCGGATCGGTTTTCTTTTTGATGAAACGTTCTGCTACCAGCAAATTTCCATCCTTGCCGGAAATGCCGACGGCGCGGCCGCCCGCCTGCTGGATCGAGGCGACGATCGACTTATTGATGGAGCCCGCCAGCACCATTTCGACGATATCCATGGTTTCCCGGTCGGTGACACGGAGGCCCTCGCGGAACACGGGTTTGACCGCGAGCTTGTCCAGCATCCGGTTGATCTGCGGCCCGCCGCCATGGACGACGATTGGGTTCAAACCGCAGACCTTGAGCATCACCATGTCGCGGGCGAATTGCTGGGCAAGCGTGGGATCGACCATGGCATGGCCGCCATATTTCACCACGATGATCTGGTCGTCGTAACGTTGCAGGAAGGGCAGCGCCTCCGAGAGGATGCGGGCGGTCACGCTGGCCGGGGTATCGGTCATCTGGGCAGTTCCTGCAACATATTAACCGCCTTATAAGGGATTGACGTCGCCTGCCAAGAGTGAAGCTGTCGCTCATTCCTCCCTCCCCCTTGCGGGGAGGGATTAAGGGTGGGGGTCGCTCCGGTCGATCAAGCAAATGCAGCAAAAAATCTAATGCAAGACCACCAGACCCCCACCCGGCGCGTCCGCGCCACCCTCCCCACAAGGGGGAGGGAGAAATTATGTGAGAAGCCCCGCGATTTCGGCGCGGAGCTCCGCCAGCCCGGCGCCCTTCTCACTCGATGTCGCGTGTATCAGCGGAAAGGCCGCAGGCCGCTTGCGCGCAACGGCCTCCGTTTCCGCATGAACCTTCCCGATCCCGGCCGGCTTGATCTTGTCGGTCTTGGTGAGCACCAGTTGAAAAGTAACGGCGGAGTCGTCGAGAAGATCGAACATCTCTTCGTCGGGGCCAAGAACGCCATGGCGCGAATCGATCAGCACAAAGGCGCGGGTGAGGCCGGGACGTCCGCGCAGATATCCGCGCAGCATGGACTGCCACTTCTTGACGTCCTTCTTGGCGGCCTTGGCATAGCCGTAGCCCGGCATGTCCACGAGAGTAAGCCTTCCGGCGATATCGAAGAAATTGAGTTCGCGCGTCCGCCCCGGCGTGTTTGAGGCCCGCGCCAGATCCTTGACGCCCGTCAGTGCGTTGATCAGCGAGGACTTGCCCACATTCGAGCGTCCGGCGAAAGCAATCTCAACTCCGCGGGGGGCCGGCAACTGCTCAAGCTTTGCAACGCCCAGCATGAATGCATGCGGGCCGCCGAAGAGACGGCGGCCCGCATCGATTTGTTCCGTGGTGAAGCGTTCGCTCAACTCGCCGGTTTCTTCTTGAGGAAGGGAATGCTCTCGCGGATATTGCCGAAGAGATTGGCCTCCACGCCATGGCGCTTCATGATGATCGACTGCTGCAGGATCGACAGCAAATTGCTCCAGGCCCAGTAGATGACAAGCCCCACCGGGAAGGTGCCGAGCATGAAGGTGAAGATGACGGGCATCCAGTTGAAGAGGCTCGCCTGTATGGGATCGGGCGGTGTCGGATTGAGCCGCATCTGCACCCACATGGTGATGCCCATGAGCAGCGGCCACACGCCGATCAGCAGAAAGTCCGGCACGGAATAGGGCAAAAGCCCGAAGAGATTGAACAGGCTCGTTGGATCGGGTGCGGAGAGATCGTGGATCCAGCCGAAGAACGGCGCATGGCGCAGCTCAATCGACGTTAGGATCACCTTATAAAGCGCAAAGAAGATAGGAATTTGGACGACGACCGGCAGGCAGCCCGACAGCGGCGAAACCTTCTCGCGCTTGTAAAGCTCCATCATGGCCTGCTGCTGCTTCACGCGGTCGTCTGGAAACTGCTCCTTGAGCTTCACCATTTCCGGCTGCAGCTTCTTCATCTTGCTCATGGAGGCATAGGACTTGTTGGCGAGCGGGAACACCGCGAACTTCACCAGGACCGTTGCCAGCAGAATGGCGAGGCCGAAGTTGCCCACCAGATCCTTGAGCCACTGGAGCAGGTAAAACATTGGTTTGGTCAGGAAATAGAACCACCCCCAGTCGATCATCAGATCGAAACGGTCGATCCCGTGCTTGGCGCCGATGGCGGTGACCGTCTTGACGACCTTGGCGCCGGCGAAGAAATGATCCTGGTAGGAGGCGGCGGTTCCCGGTGGAATGGTCAACGCTTCTTTAGCTAAATAGTCGGTTTGGTAGACATCGCGATTACCCTGCTTTTGGTGCAGGAATGTCGCGCTCAGCGGCTTCTGCTGGTCGGGAATGAGGGCTGCCGCCCAATATTTGTCGGTGAAGCCGATCCAGCCGCCATTGGCACTGTCAACCTTGAGGGGCGGAGTCTCCAGAACGTCGCTGTAGTCGACTTCGTTCAGGCTTTCATTGAAGACGCCCAGCATGCCTTCGAAGAACACCCACCAGCCGGCGATTGCCGGCGTGTCCTGACGCTGGATGCGGGCATAGGGAATAAGCGCTACGGCGCTGGCTGAATTGTTTTGCACCGTTTGGTTGATCGCAAAAACATACTCATCATCGATGGAAATGGTGCGGGTGAAGACCAGGCCTTCGCCATTGTCCCAGGTCAGCGTCACCGGCTGGCCAGGCCTCAGCACCGCGCCATCGGGCGCCGACCACAGGGTCTTGGGATCCGGCAGCTTCGCCACCGTGCCCGTTGCGGGAATGAAACCCTGTTCGGCAAACAGCGCGCCCGGGGTTCCGGCGGGCGAGAGGAAGGTGATCGTTGGACTTCCCGGTGAAATGGTCTCGCGGTATTTCGTCAGATGCAGATCATCGATCTGGGCGCCCTGCAGATTGATCGAGCCCGAGAGCGATGGCGTCTCGATCTTAACCCGTGGCGTAGCCTTGAGCGCCACATCGCGGCTGATGGCGGTGGGCTGTGCCGTGCCGGGAATCTGCCCGCCCGCCGTGATGCCCGGCGTTGTGGTGGTTGACTGCTCCGTTGTTTGTTGCTGGGCCGCCTGTTTTTCGGAAAGGGGCACCGCATAGAAATATTGCCATCCGAAAATGATCAGCATCGAGAGGACGATGGCGAGGATGAAATTCTTGTTGTCGTAATTCATCGGCGTCCCTTATTCCCGGGCCTCAGGTAGGGTGCGGTGCAGCCGCTTCAAGGCGGAACTGAGGTCGTGCTCAAGGTCACGGAATTTGCGATCCGTGGCGGCGGTCCGGCCGATCAGCACATAATCGAAGCCCGTTTGCGCCTGCTGACCCAGGTGAAGACGGGCGATTTCCCGAAGCCGCCGCTTGATGCGGTTGCGAACGACCGCATTGCCCTGCTTTTTGGTCACGGTAAAGCCGATGCGGGGAAGGCCATTGTCCTTTCGGTCGCGCGCTTGCACCACCATGCCCGGCATGGCGGCGTACGACCCCTTGGCTGCGGCGACGAAATCCTGCCGGCGTTTGAGGCGCAGCATATAGCCCTTCCGGTCCTAGGCTGACAGGCGCTTGCGGCCCTTGGCGCGGCGCCGCGCCAGCACATTGCGGCCGCCAACGGTGGCCATGCGCGAACGGAACCCGTGGCGGCGCTTGCGGACAAGTTTCGATGGCTGGTAGGTGCGCTTCACGTTCGTGTCTCCATTTTGCGGGCTTATAGGGTTAAATCCGCCGGGAAGTCAACGCGGGCCCCGGTTGATCCCGCCCCGGGTTCTCGCTATGAGCCAAGCATTCCAAATATTATTCGGGCCATGCAACCAACCTGTGGGTAAGACACGTAAATTGGTGTGGTGGTCAAGCGATGTAAGCAGGTTGCAGATGCCGGAGACAGAGGAACGCGATCGGCGCATATCCAGGCCGTGGCTCCTGACGGGCCTGTCCGGCAAGGTGCTGGCCTTGACCATCGTTTTCGTCATGCTCGGTGAAATTCTGATTTTCTTGCCGTCGCTTGCCAACTTCCGCATCCAGTGGTTGAAAACCCGCCTGGCCCAGGCGGAAATTGCCGCCTTGGCGGCCGAGGCGGCACCCGACCAGATTCTGTCGAGCGATCTTCGCAGCGAAATTCTGATGGGCGCGGGCGTTCTGGTGGTCTCGCTCACCAAGGACCAGCGGCGCCAGCTCATCCTGCGCAGCGACGGCGACCATATGATCGATGCCAGCTACGACCTCAGAAACACCATGTGGCTGCCGGCCATTGCCGATGCCTTCATGGTCATGTTTGCAAGTGAACCCCGGGTGATCGGCGTCGTCGACGCGCCGCCCAACATGTCGGGCGACCTCATCGAAATCGCTCTCGAGGAGGCCCCCTTGCGCCAGGCGATGTTCGGCTATGCCTTGAATATCCTGATTGTGTCGATCATCCTCTCGCTTCTGGTGGCGGGCCTGGTGTTCGCCACCTTGAACTGGGTCCTGGTGCGGCCGATGAAGCGGCTGACCGACAACATGGTTGCCTTCGGCCACAGCCCGGAAGACCCCGCGCGCATCATAGTGCCCTCGGACCGGCGCGACGAAATCGGCATCGCCGAGCGCGAGCTTCATGACATGCAGAGCGAGCTTTTGTCCACGCTGCAGCAGAAAAACCGGATGGCGGCATTGGGCCTCGCGGTTTCGAAGGTGAGTCACGACCTCCGTAACATGCTGACGTCGGCGCAATTGATCTCGGATCGCTTGGGGCTGGTCCAGGATCCCACGGTGCAGCGGTTCGCTCCCAAACTCATCGACTCCCTCGACCGCGCCATCGATTTCCTCACCCGCACGTTGAAGTTCGGCCGCGCCCAGGAAGCCCCGCCCTCGCGCGAGAAAATCGCCTTGAAGGCGCTGGCCGACGAGGTGATCGAGGGTACGGTCCTGCACACCTCGAGCCGCATCGTGCTCTACAACAACATTCCGCCCAGCCTGCTGGCCGATGCCGACCGCGAGCAATTGAACCGTGTACTGACCAATCTGCTGCGCAACGCCATCCAGGCCATCGGCGCCGCCCAGTCCGGCAATCCGGAGGCCCCCGATGGCACTGTGACGCTCAGGTCGTGGCGCGAGGGCAGCGTCGTCACCATCGAGGTGAAGGATAACGGTCCCGGCGTTCCCGAGCGGGTTCGTCCCAGGCTGTTCGAAGCCTTCCAAAGCGCTGGGCCCGGCGGCACGGGCCTCGGTCTCGCCATTGCCGCGGAGTTGGTCCGGGCCCATGGCGGCGACGTCAAGCTGGCCTCGACCGGGCCCGAGGGCACCTGCTTTACCGTGACGGTTCCCGATACGGTGGCGGAATTGCGCGCCGGCCGCCGGGGCGAGCGCAAACCCGCCGCCGAAGCTTGACGCCTCCTCGAGGGCGCTTGACGGCGCGGGCGCTTCGATGTCTATAGCGGCCAAGACCCATCCACAGGAGATAACCGACACTTGAGCATGCCACCCAGGAGGCCGTCGACAGCCCGCGGAGCCGCCCCCCCGCAGAAGGAAGAAGGACACAGGATCAACCACCGTATCGATGCGCGCGAGGTGCGTCTCATTGGCGCCGACGGCCAGAACGTCGGCGTGGTGCCGATCCGCCAGGCCATGATGATGGCCGAGGAGGCCAATCTCGATCTGGTCGAGGTCTCTCCCGATGCCAAGCCGCCGGTCGCCAAGATTCTCGATTACGGCAAGTTCAAATATCAGGAACAGAAAAAGGCCAACGAGGCCCGCAAAAATCAGAAGGTCATCGAGATCAAGGAGATCAAGATGCGCCCGATGATCGACGATCACGACTACGACGTGAAGATGCGCTCGATCCGCCGCTTCTTCGAGGAAGGCGACAAGGTGAAGCTGACGCTCCGCTTCCGCGGCCGCGAAATGGCTCATCAGGAACTGGGTCATCTTCTGCTCGACCGCGTCAAAAAAGACACCGGCGAGATCGCCAAAGTCGAATCGGAACCCCGTTTCGAAGGCCGCCAGATCGTCATGGTCCTGGCCCCGCGTTGACCTCTTCTGTCATCGCCGGATCTATTCCGGCGACCCATCGTTCCGATGCTGGGGCGCGTGAAATTGAATTTGCCATGGGTCCCCGCAACAAGTGCGGGGATGACAGAAGTTGGGGGTTGAGGATGTGGCCAGCTTGCATTTTCCCGCAGGTTTTGCTTAAACCCCAACGCGCAA
>JBKKDI010000327.1:0-2779 GCA_046708645.1 Aestuariivirga sp. | reverse complement strand
CCTCTCTGAAGTCGGTTTGCTTCTTTGAATGGTCAGCGGCGAGAGCATCACCCGTTTCATTTAGTTCTTCCCCACTCCAACCGAATGAATCCACGACGCCGTGGGCTGTTTCTGGCATGCGATCTTTACGCCCATCCTTGTTAGGTCCAAGGTACTGACCTGAGCCCCGCACGCGACCTCAGCGGATCACGGGCAACTCGCGCGGGGCCCGCTTGGTAAGGAGTTCGGGACCCTCCGATCGCACGACGATGTTCTCCTCGTGAACGATCATTTTGCCAAGTGCATACTCCATTCCAGGCTCGATGGTTAAGACCATACCAGCCTGGATGACGGTTCCGTCCCCTGGCATGTGCGAGGGTGGTTCCGTCAGTTGCATTCCGAGACCGTGGCCCAGCCTCCCGACATTGTTGCCGATGGAGCCCGCGGCCTCGATTATCTTCGCCATCGCCCTGAAGACGTCATCGGTGCGTGCGCCGGGGACTGCGGCCGCAATACCTGCTTCAGTTGCCTGCCACATGGCCTCATGGGCACGCGCAGCGGCATCCGAGACCCAGCCCACGGCATAATTTCGGTCGAAGTCGCACCAATAGCCGTCATAGGTTGAGCCGGTATCCAAGAATAAGATATCTCCCTTCTGCAGAACTTTGTCATGCGGCCCGCAGACGATCTGGGATACTCCCCCTGGCGCTGAGATCGCCGGCAGGAACGGTGTCGAGTCCGCCCCACGTGCGGCAATGTCGATCCGCAGTTTGCGGCTGGCGTCGCGCTCGGTATCGCCGATTCTCACCAGTTCAGGCACGGTCGCATAGGCATCGCTGACGATGTGGCAGATGTAGCGAATGTGCTCGACCTCGGCAGGGGTCTTGATCATGCGAATTTGCCAGATGCAGGGCGATCCGTTGGCAAGCTCGATGCCATTTAGGCGATCTCGCAGATCCAGGAACTGGACCACCGGCATTCGGAGGCTGTGCTCGCGCCCGAGTTCAAGACCGATGCGACCGAACCGGCGTGGCAAATTCGACAGAGTAGCTGCAAGTAAAGATGTTCCGTCGTCGGCAGGACGGGGTGCCGGCCAACTGCGTATGTCCTTCACCCAAGTCATCGCCATCTCTGGAACGCCGATCTCCGGAATGACAGCTATGGGGTCGCCCCCAGCCGGTACAACGATGAACCATGGCCTCGTCGGGCTCTCCCAGAACTGAGTGTCGAAGCCGCTGAAGTAGCGGACATTGTGCGGGGTGGTGAGGAGGATTCCGTCGAAGGAGTGCTCATGCATGATCCTTTGAGCTCGCTCTGTTCGAGACGCAAACTCCTGTGGCGAGAATCCTCGCTTGGGCGGTAGCGCCGGTTTTGTCATCAAAGTCTCCCCAGGGTGAGCGCTTAAAGCAATATCATACACATGGCGGGTTCTGATGCACGGTTCCCGCTGGTGACCGAGCGTGCTCGATCAATGTGCCCGTCAACCGCGTAGGTTTCTGCCGCCTTCTCAACGGACAGGCGTCGCTAAGCTGATGTCGACTCTCGCTCAGGATGCTGTTTACGACTTTCTTGCTCTCGACATGGTTGTTCCAAGACCCAACTAGCCAGATGGGAAAAACCACGATAAGTTTTTCAGTTCCATGAACGACGTTAGTGTCCCGACCTTCCCGCAACCGTCCTACGCCAACCTCTCGCCGGAGATGCTGGTGCAACACGCTCTATTCCGTGGGGAAGGAAGATTGACGTCAAATGGCGCTCTCGCGGTGACGACGGGCGCTCATACGGGGCGTTCACCGCGCGACAAATTCATCGTGCGTGACTTACTCACCCAAGACGTCGTCTGGTGGGGCAACAATGCCGCCATGTCATCGCATCAGTTTGAGCTGCTCTTTGCCGATATGAAAGCCTATGCGGCCGGTAAAACGCTGTTTGTCCAGGACTTGGCGGCCGGCGCCGACCCGGCGCACCGCATCGCCGTCAAGGTAGCGACCGAACTCGCCTGGCATTCACTCTTCATCCGCCATCTTCTGATCAGGCCCGCTCGCGGCGTACCCGAGGATCTCACAAGCCAGCTCACCATCATCAATCTTCTTGGCTTCAAGGCCGATCCCGCGCGCCATGGCTGCCGTAGCGAAACCATCATCGCCTCGGACTTTACGCGCCGCGTCGTACTTATCGCAGGCACGCAATACGCGGGCGAAATGAAGAAGGCGGCGTTCACTTACCTGAACTTCATTATGCCAGATAAAGCTATCCTGCCTATGCACTGTGCAGCCAATGTTGGGAAGGACGGCGATGTGGCACTGTTTTTCGGTCTTTCGGGAACCGGAAAGACGACGCTTTCTGCCGACCCGTCGCGTACTCTAGTCGGCGACGATGAGCACGGTTGGTCAGAACAGGGCATCTTCAACTTCGAAGGCGGCTGCTATGCCAAGACTTTGCGCCTTTCCGAACAGGGAGAGCCCGAGATTTTTGCAGCGACCAAGCGTCCCGGCGCCGTTCTGGAGAATGTCATTGTTCCCGAGAGCACTGGCAAGCCAGACTTCGACGATGCCTCCCTGACCGAGAACGGTCGGGCCGCCTATCCGCTGGAATTCATCGCCAACGCAAGCGCCACCGGACAAGCCGGGCACGTCAAGACAATCGTGCTTCTCACTTGTGACGCCTTCGGCGTCCTACCACCCCTTTCGAAACTCACGCCGGAGCAGGCGGTTGAGCATTTCTTGGCCGGTTATACGGCCAAGATCTCTGGAACCGAGCGAGGTGTCACCGAACCGCAAGCCGTCTTTTCTGCCTGCTT
>JBKKDI010000326.1:0-2637 GCA_046708645.1 Aestuariivirga sp. | reverse complement strand
CTACGACTACGAAACGCTCCTCTTCTCCTGTTGTTTGCGCCAACCGTACCACGTCAAGCCCTGCGGCTTGTACAGTGACAGCGCCACGGGGGCCAGAAGCACCAGCAAACCGGCGCCCGCATGAATGACCGGTGATATCCTCAATTCGCGAAGATCAGGGGTGGTGAGTGTTGTCCCTGCTGCCGTGTCCGCGAGGAAACTGATCGGTTCGAGCTGCAGCAGCAACACTACGGTGACAAAGACGCTCAACAGCAGTTTCACCAGTACCCACCAGTGCCGGAATAGGCCCCATATGGTGCCCAGCGACTGAATAAGGCCGGTCAGCAGCGATGTGAGAACCAGCGGAACAATGACGAACCAGGCGGTCAGCTCCATCGCCAGATAGGCGGCCTGGACCATACTGGTTTCCTCACCGATCAGGCCGGCAAAGCGAGAGCGAGGAAGCCGGCCACGGCCCCAACCACGCCAACCGAAGATGTGACATGCGCCGTAAGCGCGAATTTCCGGATGCCGGGCGTCATGATCATTGTTGCGCGCCAGGTTCCGTGACGCTTGAAGAAGATAGATGGCGGCCGGGGCCGTGGCCGTCGCTTGCGAAAATCGCGATGACGGCGGCCAGCGCCAGCACGCCGGCCGCGATGCCGGATATTTTCACCCAGCGGGGCGTGCCGGGATAGGGCGAGAGGTCAGCCATGGTGATATTTTATCGAGACATCGCGTCCATGTAAAGACATTGTGTCCATCTCGACATTGCCGTCACGTTACGTATACTTGAACAGTGCCAAAACTTTGGGATACGACGATTGCAGCCCATCGCCGCGCGGTGCACGACGCGGTTTTAAACACGGTCGCAGCGCTGGCCGCCAAACACGGGCTACTGCTGGTAACGATGTCGCAGATCGCCGGGAAGACCGGCATCGGACGCGCGACGCTTTACAAGTATTTCCCCAACGTCGAATCGATTCTGCTCGCCTGGCACGAACGTCAGATCTCCGGCCACCTTGAATATCTCGCTAAAGTCCGCGACAAGGCCGGAAACGCGGGCGAGCGCCTTGAAGCTGTGCTCGCGGCCTATGCGCTCATTTCACACAAGCGTCACGGGCGCCACGGCAGTGAGCTGGCGGCTTTGCTGCATAGAGATAACCAGATCGCGCGCGCGCAGCAGAAAGTCCACGGCATGTTCCGTAACCTGCTGATAGGCGCCGCGAAGGCCGGCCTCGTACGGACTGACATCGCTCCGGGCGAGCTGGCAAGCTATTGCCTCCACGCCCTTAACGCCGCCGGCAGCCTGCCGTCCAATGCCGCGGTCCGCCGTCTTGTTGCGATGACGCTCGCGGGAGTGCGGCCTCCGCGCTGAGCCTCACATGCCAATCAATGACTGGCGAAAACCTTACTTGATCCATCGCCGGCGAAAGCCAGCACATCATACTTCTCGCCGTCTTCGCCGCTTTCCATTCCCGGCGATCCAACCGGCATTCCCGGCACGGCGAGGCCGCGAATCTGTGGTTTCTCATCGAGCAGCCGCTTGATGTCGGAGGCGGGAACATGGCCTTCGATGACATAGTCCCCCATGAACGCCGTGTGGCATCCAGCAATACTCGCGGGAACGCCCGCCTCGGCCCTCCGGCGCTCAAGCTCCGGGTCATCCTCCATGGTCACGGTAAAGCCCGCCTGGCGCAAATGTTCGGCCCACTTTTCGCAGCATCCGCAGCCGGGATTGCGATAGGCTTGAATGGCCGGATAATTGCCGGTCGCCGCAACGGAGCGCACGATGCCGGAGGCTCCTGCCGCGACGGCGGCCGTGGCGAACAAAACTTGCCGGCGCGTGATGGAGTGGGAAAACATGACGTTGCTCCATGGTTTCGATGTCCATAAACTCTACGCCGCCGAGGCCGCTCCTTCCACTTAAATCCACGGCGCAGTTGAGGCCATCGCCATGACCATTCGCTATGCATTGATTGAAGCGCCCTCGGTGCTGGGTCTTCGGCCAACCGGCGTGGAAACTCTGCCCCAGGCGTTGATAGCGCAGGGCCTGCCGGATCGCCTTGCCGCGCGCCGGGCCGGGCGGATCGAGCCCGAGCCCTACAGCCCCGTGCGTGATCCCGAAACCGGTTTTCTGAACGGCCCCGGAGTGCGCGCCTTTGCGCTGAATCTCGCCGATGCCGCCGAGGCTTGCTGGTCCAGGGGAGAAACACCGGTCATCTTTGGCGGCGATTGCTCTATCCTGATCGGACCGGCACTTGCCTTGAAGCGCCGCGGCCGCAACGGCTTGCTCTTTCTTGACGGCCATGCCGACTACTACGGTTCCCATGAATCCCCCACCGGCGAAGTTGCCGACATGGATTTCGCGGTCGTCACGGGCGCAAATCATCCGCTGCTCGCCAACATCGATGGCCTCTCTCCCTATTTCCGTTCCGAAGACACGGTAGCCTTCGGCTGCAGCGACGAGCATGTCTGGAGCAAAGACGGCTCGCAAAACATCCGCCGCAGCGGAACTGAATTCATCGATCTGCCACTAATCCGCAAAGTCGGCCTCAACACCGCGCTGCGGCGTGCTGAAGAAGCAATCGCCCGCGCTCCGATTGAACGCCTGTTCGTCCACCTCGACGCCGACGTACTCGACGACCGTGTGATGCC
>JBKKDI010000325.1:0-3804 GCA_046708645.1 Aestuariivirga sp. | reverse complement strand
GGCATGAATGCGGAACGCATCCTCATCGCGGCTGAGTGCATCGGCGATTCCAAATGGTTTCTCGAGAAAGGCTCCAGCTATGCAAAGGAGCGAGTAATCTTCGGCGCGCCCATCGGCAAAAATCAGGGTGTGCAGTTTCCGCTAGCACGTGCCTTTGCCCACATGCTCGCCGCCGAAGCCATCGTTTACCGTGCGGCGTCGCTGTATGATGCGGGACAGGATCCGGGTGTTGAAGCCAACAGCGCCAAGATGCTGGCGGCTGATGCGTCGTGGGAAGCCGCTGAGGCCTGCCTCCAGACCCATGGGGGATTTGGTTTCGCGGAGGAATATGATGTCGAACGCAAATTCCGCGAAGCGCGCCTCTATCAGGTGGCGCCGATTTCCACCAACTTAATCCTCTGCTTCCTCGCCGAACGCGTACTCGGGCTCCCAAAATCCTATGGGGGGAATTGACATGGGCCAAGCGATGGAAAGGTTGCTCGATCTCGCTTCGCTTGAAAGCGCCTCAATTCCAGTCACCACGCGCCGATATGCACAATTTTCGCTGGTCGACTGGCTGACGGTTGCTCGAGCAGGAGCCGATCAGCCCCTGGCTGCCCTCGCCCGAAGCTATGTACTGAGTGAGGGTGGGGCGCAGATTGCCTCAATCGCCGGCAGTACGCAGCAAGTGCCAGCACGCGCAGCAGCACTGGTCAACGGTACGATCTCGCATGCGCTTGATTATGACGACACTCATTTTGCCCATATCGGACATCTGGCGGTTGGCATCTATCCCGCAGCGCTGGCGGTGGGAGAGGAAATAGGTGCGTCCGCAAGCGCTGTCTGCGACGCCTTCCTTTTCGGCGCAGAGGGCGCCTGCCGCCTTGGAATGGAACTGGGCCGTGGCCACTACCAGCGCGGCTTTCATCAGACCGCGACGGCTGGAGCCTTCGGGGCCACTATGGCGGCCGGCCGTCTCTATGGCCTCACGCGGGGACAGATGCGCCATGCGCTGAGTCTCGTAAGCACTAGGGCGTCGGGGCTGAAGTCGCAGTTCGGTACCATGGGTAAACCCTACAATGCCGGCATCGCGGCCAGCAATGGCGTCGAGGCGGCTGGGTTAGCGCGGCTTGGCTTCACTTCATGCGACGACGGCATAGAAGGTCCGCAGGGTTTTATAGGTACCCACGCGGAAAACCCCGATTATGATACTCCGTGGCAGGACTTACCGCCCGCGCGCTTTATTTTCGACGACATCAAGTACAAGCTTCATGCCTGCTGCCACGGGACGCATGCGATGATCGAGGCTCTGCTTGAGGGCAAACGGATCCATGCTCTGACCCCTAGGGGGATGACGCGTGTGGGGGTTGCGGTTCATCCCCGTTGGCTCAGCGTGTGTGACATCAAGGCTCCTCGCACCGGCCTTGAGGTGAAATTTAGCTACGTAATACTAGCTGCCATGGTATTGAGCGACATCAACACTGCGTCCGACAGCGTCTATAGCGACGCGCTGTGCATTGACCCGGCGCTCCGCTGTCTGGCCGAGCGGGTGACAGTCATGAGCGATGAACGGCTGAGCGATACCGCTGCCGAGGTCCGAGTAGAGACGGCAAAGGGGCAGATTCTGACGCTGACCCATGATCTTGCAGCGCCGATAGCCGCGGACGTCCTAGAACGAGGTCTGCGCGCCAAGTCCGAAGCCCTGCTTGGAACTACCAAGGCCGACACGCTGTGGCAGGCAATGACTAATCTCGAAATATTGCCGGCGCGCGCCCTCGGAAACCTCTTAGGAGATTAACATGTCGATCGCCGCCGGCTTTCTAAACTGGATCGGGCGGTCCTGGGAGCGGACGGACGTGATCGGTGAGCGCCTAGTCAATGAATTTTTAGCAACCTTCTCGCCCCATCTTCTTCCCGGACCGCCAGTTCCGCTAGGCCTCTTTTGGTGCCTATGCCCGGATATCGTGACAGCCGACAAGCTTGGTGACGACGGCCATCCGAGGCTCGGTATTTTCATGCCGGCGATCCCACTGTCCCGCCGTATGTGGGCGGGTGGCGACCTTGATTGCCAAGGCGAGTTTGCAGTAGGCGACAAGGTGACCAAGCGCAGTACGATAACCGACATCACATCGAAGAACGGCAAGACGGGAGAGCTTTGCTTCGTCACGATTAGTAACGAATATGTGGCGCGCGGTGAACTTGTAGTCCGAGAGCGGCAGAATATCGTCTACCGCCCCGCGCCTGCGGCGCCGATGGCGATGCCTGGACCGGCGACGGCCACGGAGCTACCCGCAAGCTGGACGGTGGAGGCAACCCCGACCCTACTATTCCGCTACTCCGCCATCACCAACAACGGTCACCGCATTCATTACGACCATCCTTATGCAACGGGCGTTGAAGGCTATCCTGGTCTGGTGGTGCATGGCCCCTTGCAGGCGACTATCATGCTCAACCGCGCTGCCGTACACTTCGGCAGGTGCCCGCGGACTTTCGTCTATCGTAGTCTTGCGCCATTGATCGCGGGTGCCCCCTTTTCGGTAGTTCTTGAGCAGGGCGAGGGCTCTGGATGTACCCTGAAAACAGTGAGGCAAGACGGTACCGTCACGCTGAGTGGGGAGGCTACCTAATCTATGATGGTGCGCACCATACCGGCTATCCGGGGCAAAAAAGGGCCCAGCACCGGGCATTTCTTTCTGTTCCCTTATGGGTTAAACCTAAAGCATGAAAACCGTCGAGGTTAAACCTAAACCCAGCGTCGGGCGCCCGGCCACGGGAAAAGACCCCTTGATTGGGGCTCGTTTTCCACCCGTCGCTATAGCGGAAATCGATGCTTGGGCAACGGCGAATGCTACTTCTCGCTCGGACGCCATCCGCCGGTTGGTCGAAATGGGATTGAAACAGGGGGAGATGCGGGGACGAAACGAGCTGACCCCAGGTGCGGCCAAGGAAACTATTTTGCGGGAATGGCGAACCCTTCCCAAGTTGTTTCAAAACTCAAGTTTTCGAAGAGTAGGCTTTGCAGCACAGATGACCGAAAAGTACCTCTTTAAATGCTCTGAGGACCCCTACCGGCTCATCATGGCATGGCTGAGACAGGAGTCCCTCAGTTAGTTTTAAAGGAGGTGTTAGACGGCAAGTTAGCCATCGTGCGGCACTTACAATTCCAGTGACCTGCCGCCGAAGTTTCATTCGGCAGCGATTAGAGTTTCAGCATGTTCTGTGCCCTCTTGGTTAAGCAACAGGCCGGCACGCGGAGCCATCGGGGAGCGCAGCGCCATGGCCTGTTGCGGTGAGTTGGGCAGCAAAGAATGCTGGTGTCGGCGGCCCATTCCGAGATAGCTTTTCGCGCATGGTCGAGCCCGAAGAACAACGACTCGTTCAACAGTTCATCCCTCATCCGCCCTTGAATGATTCCAGGAAGCCGTTCTGCATGGGCTTGCCGGGAGCGATGTAGTGCCAATCCACTGTGTGATCCTTCGCCAGGAGGAAAATCGCGTTCGAGGTGAGTTCGGTGCCAGTGTCAGAAACAATCATTCTTGGCTAGCCCCGCCTGGACAGAGCACGGCTCGCCCTGCCATGCAGCTCATCATTAAGTACGAGCCTTAGTTCATGGTCAGATATTATCGTGTTTTCCCACGTGTTTTCCCAAACGAAGTGGAAGTCTACGGGACCGGCTCTCTGAAGCCTAGCTCATGCCGCTGAGGCATACGTATTTCATCGAAAGAAAGTCGTCGAGACCGTACTTCGAGCCTTCTCTACCGAAGCCAGATTGCTTGACGCCGCCAAAAGGTGCGACTTCGGTGGAGATGAGTCCCGTGTTCACTC
>JBKKDI010000324.1:0-4680 GCA_046708645.1 Aestuariivirga sp. | reverse complement strand
AGGCCGGGGGCGAAGTGGGGCGCCAGGTCCTGGAAACATCCCAATACCAGCTCGCCGCCCATGGCGGAGCTGCCGCGTCCCAGGGCCGCGAGTTCGTCGGCCTCCGTCAGAACCTGTCTCGCCTTGGCAAGCACGGTGTGGCCGAAGGACGTGAGGACGATGCCGCTGCCGCGCTGGCGGGCAAAAAGTTTCTGCCCGAATCCCTTTTCAACCTGATCGACCGCGACGGAAATCGAGGGCTGCGAGATATTGAGAGCCCGTGCAGCGGAGGTGATGCTGCCGTGGCGCGCCACCGCCACGATATAGCGCAGTTGGGTGAGGCTAGGCATCATAGTCTGATCCTATGAGAATAATCTGAAGTTATTATTTTACCAAATGTCAGCGCGGGGCGATAGTCAAGCTTCAGAGACAAGGAGGGCGCCCATGGCTTCCAAGACTTATCCGGTAAGCGCAGAAACGATAGCCAATTACCAGCGCGACGGTGCGGTGTGCATCCGCGGCGCGTTCAAGGACTGGGTGCCGGTCATTGCGGCGGGTATCGAGCGCAACATGGGCGACAGGAGCGCCACGGCCTCCGACATTGCCGGGGCCGGGAAGGGCAGTTTCTTCGACGATTATTGCAACTGGGAACGCATCCCCGAATTTGTGAAAGTGGTGCGAGAATCACCCGCCGCCTCGATTGCCGCCGCGGTAATGAAATCGAATACCGCGCAGTTCTTCCATGACCATGTGCTGGTGAAGGAGCCGGGAACCCAGAAGGCAACGCCCTGGCACCAGGACATGCCCTACTATTTCGTGGACGGCAGGCAGACGGTGAGCTTCTGGATTCCCATCGATCCGGTAAAGGAAGCTACGCTTCGCGTGGTCGCGGGCTCGCACAAATGGGATAAGATGATCCTGCCGGTGCGCTGGCTCGACGACACCAGTTTCTACGGCACGAAGGATAACTACCGGCCGGTTCCCGATCCCGACAACGATCCCGAAATGAAGGTTCTGGAGTGGCAGATGGAACCGGGCGATGCGGTGCTGTTCGATTTCAAGACGGCCCATGGGGCGCGCGGCAACATGGCGCCCAGCCGGCGCCGGGTATTGTCGCTGCGCTGGGTGGGCGATGACGCGCGTTATGTGGAACGTCCGGGCCGAACCTCGCCGCCTTATCCGGGGCACAATATGAAGCCTGGGCAGAAACTGCGCGAGGACTGGTTTCCGGTGATTTACGGGGCTGGTTAGAACAGCCGGCCGCCATTGGGTACGGGGCGCTCGACGGCGGCGAGGATTACTTCACCCTTGGGATCGGGGAAACCAAGCGTCAGCACTTCCGACATGAAGGGGCCGATCTGGCGCGGCGGGAAATTGACGACGGCTGCGACCTGGCGGCCGAGCAACGATTCCGCCGTGTAGTATTTGGTGATCTGGGCCGAGGATTTTTTGACGCCCAACTCCGCGCCGAAGTCGATCTTCAGTTTGTAAGCGGGCTTGCGTGCTTCGGGGAAGGGATCGACGGCGACGATGGTGCCGATGCGGATATCGACTTTCTGGAAATCATCGAAGGAAATCACCATGGGAATCAGCTCGCCAATTCGCGCGAACGCCGGGTTGCGGCGGCGATGGCCTTTTCGAAAAGAGGTTGCATGCCGTTGTCGGCCATCAGCACCTGAAGGGCCGCATCTGTCGTTCCCTTGCGCGAAGTGACGTTCTGGCGAAGGGTCGTGGCGGACTCGCTTGAGAGCCGCATCAGCTCGCCGGCTCCGGCCACCGTGGCGCGCGCCAACTGCATGGCCAGATCGGCGGGGAGGCCCGCCTTTGCGCCGGCCGCGGCCAAGCATTCGGTCAGGTAGAAAACATAGGCGGGGCCGGAACCTGAAACTGCGGTTGCGGCATCGATCATCGTCTCATCGGGAACCGTAACCACTTCGCCGATGGCGGAGAGAAGTGCACGGGCCAGTTCGAGTTGTGCCGGCGAGACGTGTGAATTTGTGGCCATGGCGGTGATGCCGCGGCCCACGGCAGCAGGGGTGTTGGGAATGGTGCGGATGATGGCGGCGGTGCTGCCGAAGCGGCGCTCGAAGGAAGCGATGGTCTTGCCCGCGGCAACCGAAATTATGAGCGGCTTCGATGTGGCCAGCGGCACGACGCTGGGCAACACGTCCTCCATCATCTGGGGCTTGACTGCGATGAGAAGAACTTCGGCATTGGTGATGCTCGGCACCGGCGGGTTCCATCCTACGGCGTGCTTTTCGATGAGCGCTTTCACTTCGGGCGCCGGCGATGGATCGAGGACTACGATCTTTCTTGAATCAGCACCGCCCCTGAGCCAGCCTGCCAACATGGCGCCGCCCATCTTGCCGGCGCCGACGAGCACCAGAGTGCCCTTGAGTTCAAACGTCATGCTTCGCTTCTCTCATTCTCCCTCCCCCTTGCGGGGAGGGGTAGGGTGGGGGTTTGGTGGTCTAACAGATTTTTTTGATTTTGTTCGATGGGCCGGAGCGACCCCCACCCTTAATTCCTCCCCGCAAGGGGGAGGGAAATTGAGAGTCATGCTTCGCCCATGGTTTCAAACAGGCTTGACTCGATAGCTTCAGCGGCCGAGCGGCCCGCCCAGACGACGAATTGCACCGCTGGAAAATAGCGCTGGCAGCTCTCCACCGCCAGCCGGATCAGCGCTTCGCACTGGGCGTCGTTGGCCTCGGCGGCGCCTGTTAGCAGCAGGTTGTTGCGGAAGACGAGGCTGCCGTCCAACTGCCAGAGATCGAAGTGGCCATGGAGCAGTTGGGCGTTGATCATGGCGACGAGGCGGGACATTTCCTCCTGGCGGGCTTGCGGCACCTTGGCATCGAAGGTGCAAGCGACGTGCAGGGTCTCGACATCGTCGCGCCAGTTCATTGAGACATGAAGATCGCTCCAGGCGCCCTCGACCAGCATGGTGACTTCGGCGGAATTGGTGCGGTCGAAGGACCAGTGGCGCTGTTCGGCCAAGCGCTCGACGCGGTCGAGCGGGTTCGGTGTCGTTGGTTCAAACGCCTGCGTCGAGGCCATCGGCAAATCCTCCGGCGGCTGAAGATTAAGGCTCAACCGTGGGGCGACCGTGCCCAAGCCTTTGAGTCGCAACAAGTCTTAAGGGGGAGGGGAGGGTGATTCCTCCACATGATTTTAGCCGGACCTCTCCACCGGCCTTGAGCCGGTGATCCAGACTGGATGGCCGGGTCAGGCCCACTGCTGCTCGGTTAAGAACGATGCAGGATGGCAAGTTGCGGAGTTGCCCGCTTTTACCCTTCCCCCCTCGCGGGGGAAGGTGGCGCGGTACGCGCCGGATGAGGGGGCCGGTTCAGCGAAACCAGATGCCTGATGGCTATCCTCGCTGAAGCAGCCCCCTCATCCGTTTCGCGCCAAAGGCGCGATCCACCTTCCCCCGCGAGGGGGGAAGGGGAAAAGCTTGACCTTCGATCAGGCCAGGAGTCCGCAAACCCACGCGGTGATTGATCTTCCTAACTTTCTCTACGTCCTTAACTGGACAGCAGTGCATCAAGTGCGGGCATCCTTTTCGACGGCCAAAAGGATGACCGGGTCAAGTCCGGTCATGATGAGAATCTAGCGGAACGGCGGTTCATCGAAGCTCCTCAGCTTGCGCGAATGCAGTTGCGAGAGTTTGCCGCGCAGGGCTTCGATGGCGGCCAGCCCGATCATCAGATGCTCGCCAACGGCGCGGTCATAGAAAACATTGGCGGCGCCCGGCAGTTTGATTTCGCCATGGAGCGGCTTGTCCGACACGCACAACAGGGTGCCATAGGGCACGCGCAGGCGATAGCCCTGGGCGGCGACGGTTCCTGATTCCATATCGACGGCGATGGCGCGGGAGAGATTGATGCGCTTCCTCTCCTGCGACCAGCGCAGCTCCCAGTTGCGGTCGTCATTGGTGACGACGGTTCCGGTGCGGAGCCGCTGCTTCAGGGCTTCGCCGCTCTCGCCGGTGACCGAGGCGGCCGCATCTTGCAAGGCCACCTGCACTTCCGCCAACGCGGGAATCGGAATGTCCGGCGGCACAAGGCTGTCGAGAATCCGGTCTTGCCGCAGATAGCCATGGGCCAGCACATAGTCGCCGATCCGCTGGGATTGGCGAAGCCCTCCACAATGGCCGATCATCAGCCAGCAGTGGGGCCTGAGCACGGCCAGATGATCGGTGATGTTCTTAGCGTTGGATGGGCCGACGCCGATATTTACAAGTGTGACGCCGCCGTGCCCGTCGCTGCGCGAAAGATGGTAGGCGGGCATTTGAAAACGGTGCCAGAGCGAGGCTTCCACGACCCGATCCATTTCATCCAGCGTCATGCCGCGCGTCAGCGTGCCGCCGCCTGGGAGATGCAAGGCCGTATAGGGTCCTGAGCCGCTGATTTGCTCAATGCCGCGCGCGATGAACTGGCCGACGTAGCGATGGTAATTGGTAAGCAGGATCCACGGCTGAACATTGCTCCAGTGGGTGCCAGTGTAGTGCTGCAGGCGCTTCAGCGAATAGTCGACGCGCACCGCATCGAACAGCGCCAGGGGGAAGGCGTGGCCCGGCGTGTGATCCCACTGGCCATCGGCGATTTGATCGCCCACGAGAGCAAGCTTGGGTACCGGGAAATGCAATGCCAGTTCCGCTGCCGTCGTGCCGTCACCAGCGAGATCGTCGCCGCTTTCGAG
>JBKKDI010000323.1:0-22322 GCA_046708645.1 Aestuariivirga sp. | reverse complement strand
GTTTAGAACCTATTGGTTCCGAACATCTGCCGAGCAATGTACCGATTTTGTCCCGCACGTTTTTGGGAATCTGATTCTGCCAACTATGCCAACCTCATCACTCGGTGACGGGCGCCGAAAAAAGGGGCGAAAAGAGTTTGATGTTCCTGTTAAGCGGAAATATTTCCCTGTTCGTCTACTAAAACAAAAACATCTAAACCACTGTATTTGTAGCAGAATAGGAGCTGAATGAAGCGCTGGACGGCGCAAATTCACCCAGATTTCCCTGTAATTACCCTGTTTCTTGGAAATGGGATGGGGAGACTAGATCGCACACGACTGGGCACACCACCAACCAGTTCCGCATGCCCGTTAATGGCAGGGACTTCAACGACAAAGGCCCGAAATATCGGCCAATTTTCGCGACTTTCTTGGACAATCCAGGACGGGAGACGCTTTGTTTAGCTAGTTATTGCCGCAGAAAGTCAAATCGTCTCTGTCCGCCGGTTTGGTGTCCTGGACTTTTCCGCAGCGATGCATGGGATGAAACTCGAAAAGCCCGGCGTGTTCCGGTCATTCGAACCTGAAATGGGAGGAACCGGCATCCGTCTGCCGAACGTCTCGGAATAAACAGTTGGTAAGCAAGTGACCCAGCGATGTTTTATCGCGTTACGATGAGCTTGGAAAGCCGAGAAGCCGACGCTGATCGGGCCAAGAGAGCGGGAGCGGTTTTAAACGCTTGAGAGACCGGGCGGTAAGCGCGACCGGCTGACGCCCTGAGAGAATTCCCTCAACTATGTCGGGCGCCAGGAAAGCCAAGGGAAGAACTCGGCTGATTTCGCCATCCTCAAGTTGCTCGTGACGGGCAATTGAGGTGACAGAGCTCTCTCTGCCACCAACCAGCCGATCCATCCATTCATGGGCTTTGGCTATGATTTTGACTAGTTTTGTGTCAACCGCCGTTGATTGATCCTTTCCGGCGATCACCAGCCTCGATTCAATTCCCCGGTGGCGAAGTGTGCAAGGCAAGTTGATGACGGTGTCGGCTGCTTCGGCTGTGTTCAGTGGTGGAATGTTGAGGGCGCCGCAGAGTCCTGCGTGCGAGATCGCTAGCGAGAGAGTTTCTGGGTCGACAATGATCTTGGTGAAGATGGATCTGATGAGCTCACGTCTGCGGGCAAGCGTGTCGAGACCCGAAGCGACCAGTTCAGCGGCGCGGCTGAATGCTTGTCTGATCACCGCAGGGTCCCTACGTCCGATCAACTTTGCGAGTTGTACTGCATCGCCGAGCAAATTGGTGAGGAAGGCAAGGACAGTCTTTTCCAGCTGTTCCGCTGGCAGTCGCCAGCCGGTTTCATCTTTGCGTCGAGCCTGCACCAGTCTTCGGGATACGTAATATCGGTATCGACGGCCGGCCTTCGTCGCGTGGGAGGGTGACAGGCGATCCCCTGTTTCATCGAAAAGTATGCCTGTTAATAGGGTTGCTCGACTCTTTCTTTCCGCTTTGACCTCATTGTCTGCCAGTTTCTGCTGTACCTCATCCCAAAGTTCCCGGGTTACGATGGGTTCATGCTGACCAGGCCAAGTTTGGCCGCGATGATGGACATCGCCGGCGTAAAGTCGATTGGAAAGAATCCAATACAAATGTCCGATTGAAAAGGGTTTTCCACCAGATTGGCCATCGCGCCGTTCCCGCTTGGGCGTAACCCAGCCCGACGCGTCGATCCGCTCTTTAAGCCGTGGTACTGATCCAATCTCCAAGTAAAGTCGAAACACCCGCTGCACAACGTCGGCCTCCGAGCGTTCGATCACCAGTCTCTTGTCCTCAGTCCTGTAACCAATCGGCACCGGTCCTCCCATCCACATTCCCTTCTTCCGGGAGGCGGCGATCTTGTCCCTGATGCGTTCGGAGGTGACCTCTCGCTCAAACTGAGCAAACGAGAGCAATACATTGAGTGTCAAGCGTCCCATGGACGTCGTGGTATTGAACTGCTGAGTAACGGATACGAATGACACCTCGTGGCTATCGAAGACATCGACAATTTTTGAGAAGTCCATCAATGATCTGGTCAGCCGGTCTATCTTGTAAACGACCACGGTATCAATGGACTTCTGTTTGATATCTTCAAGCAGGGCCCGGAGGGAAGGGCGGTCTATCGTCCCGCCCGAAACTCCGCCATCGTCATAACGCTTGGAGATGAGTTTCCAGCCAAGCCCACTTTGAGAGCGAATATACGCCGCGCATGCCTCCCGTTGAGCGTCGAGAGAGTTGAAGGCTTGATCGAGTCCTTCCTCAGTGGACTTGCGGGTATAGATGGCGCAACGGAACAAGGTCTTGCTCATAACCCGAAGAACCTTGGACCTGACCAACGCGCGCCGGTAATCCTTCGGGCAATGGCACTCAGGGAGCGGAAACGCGCGCCGTTCCATATGAACCCACCTTCTATAGCTTCCACATGATGAGTCCGACCATTCCAGACCCGAACTAGCTGACTGCCAGGTGGGAGAAGCGCAGCTTTAGGCTTGGAAGTGGATGACTCGGAATTTGGATTGAGTGCGGCAGCTAGCACTTTCCGCAGATGGGGTTTGAGGCCGCCAAGTGCAGCCACCTGTACTGCGTAGGCCGCTGACAACTCAAGCAGACGTCGGCTGACCCCCTTGGGCGGCTGGCGACTGTACGTACCACCCCATTTTTTGACCAATTCTACTCGGTTGAGGTCAACGAGACCTGCGATCTCGAGTTGGGGAGAATCCTTTGATAGCTGCTGCCCTCTCATCGTTGGCCGTTTTCAGGGTGCCAGCGTTTCATCAATTGGCGCCGAATCTCGCTGATCGGTTCGTTGACCATTATGTTGCTCTGCAACATGCCTAATCTCCATTTCAGAGACAGCAATGCTTCCTTTCAGGGCGAAGTCCAGTTGGTTACGCCATGAATTTGATGAGCGTGCTGCCGCGCTCGTAGCGTTGGCTGAACACCTCGAAGAGGAGTTCGCTGCCAACGGAGGTGAACGGCACATAGCCCAGCTCGTCGACAATAAGCAACTTCACGCTGGCCAGATGTTTCTGGGTTTTGCGGAGCGTACGCTCGCCCCGGGCTTCCATCAGCTCATGCAACAGTGCCGCTGCGGTGACAAAGGCGACCGAGTGGCCTTTCTGGCAGGCCGCCAATCCAAGTGCCAGTGCCACATGCCATAGACCGCCACCGCGCTTGACGTCAGTCGTGCGTCTCGGATCTTAGATTGAAGTGTTACTTTCGCCTCTCGATTGGCAGTTTTCCCTTTAATGCGACTCGTACGGCGCACCAGACCATAAGCATCGTCCGCTTCAGTGCTGCTCCATCCGCAGCAAGAACCCGAACGATCATGCCAGTCGATTTTGGCAGTTGCGACACACCGATTGCGGCCTCATCGAGATCGAGCCCGGCCTTTTGAATCGCATCGGCAATCGTGCGCGGCACGACATCCAGGCACGCGATGAGCATGGTGCCTTGGGCCGCAAAAGAGCCTGACGTACCGGGCCGGCGCGCCTGAAATGTACGCCCGTCGACCTTTAATCGGTCTATGGCAAGGATATCCCCGGCGCCGTTCTCGATGGCGATCTCGCTAAAGTAGGTCGTGAACATTCCTTCCCCTCCGGTGGGATCGTGCTGGAGGAAGCAGTCCGTTACAAGGACAACCGCATTGCCGCAAAGACGAACGCTGATGACCGACCGGCAGCTCGAGCCTGGAAAGAGGATTTGGGGATCGGGCAGGTATTCCAAGTAGGACCGGCCCTGGCACTCAATTCGTATTCTTTGCTCAGCGCTACCCGCCGGCATGCTGTGGACGACTGTCGCAGACTGGGTGGAGACGTGGGTCTCCGCGCCGTCACCCACCACGATATTTATATTTAGCCTGTCGTCCTCATAGAGACCGCCCGAGCAGGACTGCACGTAGAGTGTCGCGAGACCGGGAAGGTCATCATCGTGGTACTGCGCACGGCAGACATGGAACGGATAGCTGGCGTACTGACGCCGAAGGTAGGTGCGTGCATCAGCGTCTGCCGCGAACTCCAAGTCAAGCCTGCCGGACGCGAGCCTGCGGCCTGCCCCTGCTGAGGCATTAGCCCGCGGTTCCACCGGAAGCTTCCTTTCAGCTGGAGAAGATAACGTCATCGACCAGTCGATCCACGATAGCCTCTATACCCTCGCCGGTCTTGCAGTTGGTCAGCATGACGGGGCGGCGACGGCGCACCTCGGTTGCCTCTTTGACCATCAATTCGATACTGACACCGACATAGGGAGCAAGATCAGTCTTATTGATGACCAAGAGATCCGAACGAAGTATTCCAAGTCCCCGCTTGCGCGGAATGTCGTCTCCACCCGCCGTGTCGATGACGAACAACCAATAGTCGACCAGTTCGAGAGAAAACGTCGACGCCAGATTGTCACCTCCGGATTCGATGAGCACGACCTCCAGCTGCGGAAATAATTCCACAAGTCTCTCCACCGCCTGGATATTCAGCGAGGGATCCTCGCGAATGGCCGTATGGGGGCAGGCCCCGGTCTCGACAGCGAGGACTCGGCTTGGATCAATCAAGCCCGAGCGCCTGATCCTTTCGGCATCCTCCTGCGTGACAATGTCGTTGGCGACAATGCCCACCTCGATGTTGCGAGCCTTGAAGACCGGGATCAGGCGCTCCACCAATGCTGTCTTACCCGAACCCACGGGGCCACCAATGCCGATCCGGGCGACACCAGGCAATTTCTTCGTGGTCCTCATCGTCATCTCAGCATGTACCTCTGCGCAAGAGGCAGCTTGTGTGCCGGCTCACAGGTCGCCAGCTTACCGTCGACAAAGACGTCAAATGTTTGCGGGTTCACCTTGATCTTCGGGCACGCATCGTTGTGCAGCATGTGCTGCTTGCTAAGCTTGCGTGTTCCCACGCTGGGAAAAAGCATCTTGTCGAGGTCGAGATGACCCGCAATATCCGCCTCGATCGCCAGAGGATTGACGAAACACGCGCTAAGCGCTTGCTTGGCCCGCCCGAAGGCGCCCCACTGGGGACGCATAAGGAGTGGTTCGCACGTCATCAGACTGGCTGCGCTGTCGCCCATGGCACCCCAGCAAATGAACCCGCCCTTGACGACGATTTCCGGTTTGATGCCGAAGAACCCGGGCCGCCACAGAACAACGTCTGCCATCTTGCCCGGCTCGAGCGAACCAATAAAGGCATCGATCCCAAACGTGCGCGCAGCGTTGATGGTGTACTTGGCGATGTAGCGCTTGATGCGCTCGTTGTCGCCGCGCTTGCTTTTTTCACCTGGCAGCCGCCCCCGCTGATCCTTCATCTTCGAGGCGAGTTGCCAGGTCCTGCAAATCACCTCGCCAATACGGCCCATGCCCTGACTGTCCGAACCCAACATGGAGATCGCACCAAGATCGTGCAGGATATCCTCCGCAGCGATGGTCTGGGGCCTGATGCGGCTTTCCGCAAATGCAACGTCCTCGGGTATCGATGGATTGAGGTGATGGCACACCATCGTCATGTCGAGGTGCTCATCGAAGGTATTGATGGTGTAGGGATTGGTCGGATTGGTCGAGGACGGGAGGCAGTTGATTTCACCAGCCACCCGAATAATGTCGGGTGCATGACCGCCACCGGCGCCCTCCGTGTGATACATATGGATCGTGCGCCCGCGTATCGCGGCAAGGGTATCTTCCAGGAAGCCGCTCTCGTTCAGCGTGTCTGTATGCAGCTGGACCTGAAAGTCCAACTCATCTGCGACTGACAAACAGGTGTCGATCACCGCAGGCATTGCCCCCCAGTCCTCATGAATCTTTAAACCGATGCATCCGCCTTTGATCTGATCCAGGATCGAGCGCGGACGTGATGTGTTGCCTCGGCCGAGGAAGCCAAAGTTGATGGGCCAGTGCTCGGCCGCCTGCAGCATCTTGCCGACGTTGAATGCGCCGCCGCAGTCGATCCCAACCGTAATCGGGCCCAGTGATCCGCCAATCAGCGTGGTCAATCCCGAGCTGATCGCATGCTCGCACAGCTGGGCCGAGTCAAAGTGCACGTGGACGTCGATGCCACCTGGAGTCGCAATCATTCCTTCGGCATCACGAACCGTGGTCGCCGCTCCGACGATCAAATTTCGATGCACACCATCCATCGTTGCGGGGTTGCCGGCTTTGCCAATCCCGACGATTTTACCGTCTTTTATGCCGATATCGCCCTTAACAATGCCCAGCACCGGATCGATCACCAGTGCATTGCACAACAGCATATCGAGCGCGCCCATGGCACTGTCGTACCCCGGCGTCATCCCAAGGCCATCACGAAGCGTCTTGCCACCTCCATGCAGGCACTCCTCGCCAGGCACGGCGAAGTCATGCTCGACCTCGGCCAGCAATGAGGTATCGCCGAGCCGTATGGCATCCCCCTTTGTCGGGCCATACATGTGCGCATAATCTTTGCGGCTCATCTTTGCCATGACTCAGGCTCCTTTGAATCCGCGCTGACGCGCGCGCAGCAAAGCTTCTGCCTTATTAGCCTCGCTGCGCCAATTTCCGTCAGTGAGATTATTGAGACCCAAGAGCTCGCCGGTACCACCAAATTCGGTCAGGACGACTTCTTTCGACTCTCCCGGCGCGAAGCGCACCGCGGTACCGGCCGCAATGTCGAGGTGCATGCCGAAGCCCTTCTCCCGATCGAAATCGAGAGCCTTGTTCGTCTCGAAAAAGTGGTAGTGACTGCCGATTTGGACGGGTCGATCTCCTGTATTGACGACCTTCAGTTTCGTCTTGCGACGGCCTGCGTTGAGCTCGATATCGCCGTCCTCTGCAATGATCTCCCCGGGAACAACCTCGTCCTTTGCGCGCTTGCGCTTACCGGGACGGATCGGATCATGGATGGTCACCAGCTTGGTTCCGTCCGGAAACATTCCCTCCACCTGAATCATCGGCATGAGGTACGCAACGCCCGGCATGACATCGTCGGAGTTCAAAAGTGTAGAGCCCCAGGAGATAAGATCGGCTACAGACCGACCTTCTCGTGCGCCTTCCAGGATTTCGTCGACGATGTAGGCAACCGCCTCTGGATGGTTCAAGAGCAGGCCCTTCGATTTGTGCTTTCGAGCAATCTCGGCGGCAACATATACCGTTAGGCGTTCCATTTCGGTGGGCATCAGTAGCATCATGCACCCTCCTGCTGTACTTCGCGTTCAATTGGCGAATGCGCGCAAATCGTTGTTGACGTGCCGCATGACGGCAATCTCTGCCTCCACGCCGTAAGAACTCAGTTCGTTTATTGAGGGCACGGGCAATTCGGCAATGCTAGCGGCCTCGCGGTGCGCCTCGATCATGGCGTGCTGCGCGTCGATGTGCGTGAGGCAACCCAGCCGAATTCCGGCGCTCAGAAACCCCGTGCAGAACGTATGGGCGGACAATGCGATCGCGTCGCTCTCGCTCAGTCCGGCGCGCGCCCAAAGAAATCCTTGCATTGGAACAACATGACCGTGGGCCGCGCCCCGCTTTATCATTTCGCGATATGTGAGGATCTCGTCAAACCCCAACCGGGCGAACACCGACAGCATGGCATCGCCCATTCTGCTCGAGCCGGAGCGAAGCTCCCCGGACGGCGTTTGAATCTCCACTTGATCGTCGACCTCTGCCACCGCTTTGAGGTTGGGACTGGCCCGATGCGACGCCACAACGACGGCTCGATCGAAGTGGGCCCAACGCGCGTGAAGCTGGCCAATCACGAATGATTGCACCGCATCCGCACTTGTCACGACTCCACTCTCCACGAGGCCCTCCAGTCCCCACGAAAAGGATACGGAGCCCGATGGGAAGAAGCTGTCTCCGAATTGCAGGACAGCCAAGGTGGCGGCTATGTCACTCATCGGGGGTCACTTCGATATGACCCGTCTTCAGCAAGTGATATAGGCGGGTGACGTAGTGTTGGGGTGGTCCCTGCATTGCGATCAGCAGGGCGCCAGGCTCGAACTTCACCCTCCAGTGATGGTTACCGGCACAGTATCCCGCCTCGAGCGCGGCATCGGAATTCAGAGGTGTGACGCGCAGCCAGCGCTCCTCAGTCATGCGCACGACAATCGCACGTGTGTCGTTGAGAAGGAGGACTGCTCCATCGACAAGTTGATCGCTGCGCTCGAGCGCAATGGCGATATCTGTCCCCTTGTCAGTCTTGCCGCGCATCCGGCGACGCAGCGCATCGTCCCGATCGACGACGAGGATCTCGACACGATTGCCGTGCTCAAGATCGTGCAACCTATCTGCAAAAGACGGGTCGCTGGCTGTGCCCAGTATCTCCGTTACAGTGATCATGTGCGGCATTCCGAGTTGGAAAGCAGGAGCAATAGATTATGAACCTCTATTTCTTTCGTTTGGCGGCTGTAAGATCCGATCGGCGAAGCTTTGGATCGACCAACTCTCCCCTGGCCCTCGCCATCGCCGCCATCAGCCGCAGTACTGTGCACACCGCTAGACGTGAGGTCGTGCCGCTGACGTCGTAGACTGGAGCAAGCTCAGACACGTCAATAATGCTCACTTTCTTTTGTTCGCCAATCACGTCGGCAATCCTGATCATCTCCCGGCTTTCAAGGCCGCCGGGCTCGGAGGCCGTCACGCCTGGCGCGGCCGAGGCGTCCATGACGTTGAAGTTGAAACTCAAGTATTGGGCATCCGTGCCATTCCAGACCTTCGATACGGCCTCTTTGATGACAGCATCAACACCGCGCTCGTAGATCTCGAACATGGGGTAGAAGCGAATGTTGCGCGCCTTTGCGAGATCGATGTAATCCTTCGGATTCATGGAATTGCGAGCGCCAATATGGGCGACGTTAGGAGCTGCCAGGTTGGGTAACTCAGTGATACGGGCCAACGCGCACGTGCTCAACAGCTTTTCCCCAGCCCAGCTCTCAGCCAGATCGAGATGCGCTCCAAAGTGAAGACAGCCCATTTTTTTGCGAGCGCCAAGATGGTCCGAGAGGGCGCGGGCCGCTTGAATCGAGATGGATCTGTCGCCGCCGACAATGATGGGAATGACACCGGCCTTCAACACCGTCGTAACGGCGCGATAGATTCTTTCCCGTGCGCTATCAGGGTTGACCTTGGGCATCGGAACATCGCCGCAATCGACGGCCATCCCATTGAGATCAACACCGAACTCGAACCAGTACGAGAGGTACTCCTGGGAGGCGATGCGGAATTCCCGTGGCCCATCCTCGCTACCAGGCTTGCCGATGTTGCCTTCGTCGAACGGTACGCCGACGAAGGCGTACTTCGCTCCATGCGCCTTGAGCGCCGCCGTTTCGAGCGGCACGTGCCGGGCACGCAAGAATGTCAACTGCCCCGGAGCACGGTAATTCTCGCCGCCTTCTCCGCCCAGTGGTGAGAACAAGTGTGCATAGCTTTTCGCGGGGTTCATGGCAGTTTCTCTCTTCTGTGTCCAAAGTTACGACTCAAGGCTTCATTCCGTTATCACGCAACGTTTTGGCCCGGCTGCCGAGGAAGTGAAAAATCATCAGCGCGCCCGTCTTGATGCTCATGTGGCTGACGTCAAACTGCGGGCAAAGCTCAGAGATTTCCATGATGTCGGCGCCAAACGTGCCCGCGGTTCGAGCCAGCTGGATGATCTCGCGCCCCTTTAGGCCGAAGCACTCCGGAGCCGTCGTCCCCGGCATGCAACTCGAGTCGATCGAGTCCGTATCCCAAGAAAAGTACACACCGTCGGTTCCGTCCCAGGCGCGTGTAAAAATTTCCTGCGTGCACTCGATAACACCGCGGCTCACGACCTCATTCATTGGGATCAGGCGAACCTTGTTGTCGACGAAGAAGTCATACCAATCCTTTGGATTGAGACCGTTCCGCGATCCCATGTGCACCATGTTTTTCGGGTTGCAGTTTGGCAGGTCGAGCGCACGCGACGGTCCCGAGCAATTGGTGTAGGCGTTGCCAGCCCAGTCTGGCGCGGCGTCGAGATGGCAATCGACGTGAATATAACCAATGCGGCCCGTTTTGTGGAAATCCGAGAGCGCTCGAGCGCCTGGTATCGGAACCGAATGATCCCCACCGCAGAGAACAACCTTGGCCCCGCCGTTCAGGCACTCCGTCAGATACTGATAGATGTACTCGTGAGATTTTACGTTGTTTCCCGGAACGATCGGGACGTCCCCGCAGTCGACCACGTTGAAAAACGTCAGCAAATCGACGCCGTACTCGAACATGTAGGGAAAATACTGCGTCGAGGCTTCGCGGATGCCGGCTGCGCCTTGCGAGGTACCTGCACGCACGACCTGGCCCTGGTCCCACGGCACGCCGATGAAGCAGACCTTGGCCCCCATCTCGCGGATGGCATGCCGATCAGGCGGGCAGTACGGCGCACCCATGAACGTCGCGATGCCTTGCGACTTGAATGTTCCGTTGTGCAGCTTTGGTGAATAGATGTGATCGTCGCAACCCGTGTGCTGCTGCGGACCACGATGTTGATGCGGTACATGCTGCCAGGCCTGATCAGCTCTCTTGCTCATGTCATGCTCCCCCGCGATCGGCGTCCGTATGATTTGGTGATGGCATTGTGCCGGGATGGGCTGTAGCGAATTCTAAGTCCGGCGGCACGATGCCGACAGAGATGAGCTGCATTTCGCGTCCCGTCAGCACTTTGGGCGTAGGATACCCGCAGTCTGGACAACGAAAATTGTAGAGTGAGGCCGGCGTCTTGACGGCATCGCAATGGGTGCACATGACGCTGAGCGGCACAACGTCAATGCGCAACATGGCTCCTTCGCAAAGCGTGTCGCGCGCCGCGAATGGAAAACAGAAATAGAGGGAACGCGCAATTCCGCTCAGAACGCCCATGCGGATATTGATCTCCGCGACGCGCGCTGCACCGGCGCCTGCTGCGTGGTCGCAGACCTGTTCCACCAGTGCACTTGCCACGGACAGCTCATGCATGGTGGATCGCCTCCTCAACAGCCGCGCTCTGCGCAGTGCCCGCCGAACATACGAGCCAGTCGATCCAACCATCCATGCCATCGTTTGTTCGTGCAGACACTTGCAGCACTGAAATTGCGGGATTGATCGCCTTTGCATGTCCGATGCAGCGACCGGCGTCGAAGTCGACGTGCGGCAGCAGGTCGGTCTTAGACAAGATCATATTGCTGGCAGCGGCAAATACGTCTGGGTACTTGAGGGGCTTGTCATCTCCCTCCGTTACCGAAAGGATTGCAATCTTGTGGGCTTCTCCCAGATCAAAGCCGGCAGGACAGACAAGGTTGCCGACGTTCTCGATAAACAAGATCGAGCCGCGTTCGAGTGGTAAATTCTCCATGGCATGTCCGACCATATGCGCGTCGAGATGGCAGCCGCGACCCGTGTTGATTTGAACCGCTGGCACTCCTGTCGCACGGATGCGATCGGCATCGATCGACGTCTGCTGGTCACCCTCAATGACGGCGACTGGCAGCCTCAACTTTAGGGACTCGACCGTCTTTACGAGAAGCGTGGTCTTGCCAGAGCCGGGACTCGACATGAGGTTGAGTGCGAAGACCCCTGCTCGCTCTAGGCGATTTCGATTTTCCCGTGCGTAGCGGTCGTTCTTGGCCAGAATGTCTTTTTCGATGAGCAGCAGATCATTGGGCAAACGCCTGAACATTCCGTTTCTCACCGGGTGGCACTGCTCGGCTTGGTGGCTGCAACCGCATACTCCGCACATCGATACCTCTCCTGGGACAAGCTTGGGTCAGTGGATAGGGGGCGAGTCTTCGAGATCCCCGCGGCTCTCATCACGCATGAGATGCATGAACTTCCTTTCCAACTCGTAGAATCCTTTTGCCTCCATCATCTCCTCGTGGCTGGCAAAACGACGTCCGCCTTTGAACTCGGTCACGAGGTTTTCGCGAACGGTTCCCGGATGACGGGACATGAAGATGATGCGATCCGCTAGGAATATCGCCTCCTCCAGATCATGCGTTACCAGGAGAACTGTTGCCTTCGACGACTCGACTATTCCGATCATCAACTCCTGCATCTGCCACTTGGTCTCTGCGTCGAGTGCCCCAAACGGTTCGTCCATGAGGAGAATTGAAGGGTCGTTTGCCAGTGTTCGAGCGATGGCGACCCGCTGCTGCATACCGCCGGACAGCTGGCGCGGATAGGCGTTCTTGAACTTCGACAGCTTCACAAGTTGGATGAAGCGCTCTGCGTTCTCGCGGCGTTGGGCACGGGCAACGCCATTGATGCGCATCCCGTACTCGATATTCTCTTGGACCGTCATCCAATCGAAAGACGTGTAGCGCTGGAACACCATTCCACGAGACTTGTCCGCCCCCTCGATCTGCCTTCCGTCGAGATACATTGCTCCCGTGGAAGGATCCTCCAGTCCTGCGACCAAGCGAAGGACCGTCGACTTGCCGCAGCCAGAAGGACCGAGCAGCGCGCAAATCTCACCCTCCAACACATCGAACGAGACGTCGTGTACGGCGTCGATCATTGCTTTGCTGTCAAGCTCATAGCGCTTCCCGACGCCTCGCACCGAGAGCTTTGCCGCTCCCGGCGTTGCCGCCGCCGGCGATCTATGAGCCGCCATGCCAGTTCGTGTTTCGCTCATCACGTGCTGCCTCTCGGAGTTAGTAGAACCTGAGATATTCCTTCTTTTCCCATTCCGTAATCGTCTCGTGGAAACGTTCCCACTCATCTTGTTTATGCAACGTGTAAAGCCGATGCATCGTCTCCGCGAACACGTGCTTGGCCAGCGTATCTGCGGCAAACCCTGTGATGGCTTGATCCAAGTTTCGCGGTAGCGGCTTCAAGTTGAATTTTTCGCGCTCTTCGGCCGTCAACTCGTAGAGCGACCTGTTGAGAGAGGGGCCAGGATCGATCTTGTCGCGAATGCCCGCGAGTGAGGCGGCGCAAGTCATGGCAAGACCGAGGTAGGGATTGACGCACATGTCCACGGCACGGTTCTCGATCGCGAAGCGGGTCTGTGGAAACCGTATCATGGCGGATCTGTTGTTGACCCCGTAGGTCATGTGGGTCGGCGCCCAGGTCACCGTACCGCCCTCGAACTCGCGCGATCGGCCGATCAGTCCCTTGTAACTGTTCACCGTTGGGCAGTTGACAGCGGTAAGGGCGACACCGTGCCGTAACACGCCACCAACGGCGCGCTTTGCAAGCTCACTCCACCCACCGCCAACCTCGTCCTTGAATAGGTTTACACCGGGCTTGGAGGTCGATTGAACACTCCAATTGATATGGGCGCCACTGCGCCAGTCCGATTGGGCGGGCTTGGGCATGAACGTGACAAACATGCCGTGACGCTTCGCAATCTCCTTCAACATAATGCGAAGGAACGTGAAGCGATCCGCCATGCCGAGCGCTGTAGTGTAATCGAAATCGACCTCGAACTGCGAGTAGGCCCCTTCGCAGACAACGTTCTTAAGGCCCCAGCCCATAGCATTCAAGTATTGCACCACGTCTGCCAAGAACGGCATCGAATCGAGGGAATATTCGATGTCGTATCCAAACGCCTGACGTCGCGGGCGAAAGCCCTCGCCGGGCGCAGGATCGTCATCAATGGCCTTGATGGGTTGACCTTTGTCGTTATAGCGAAGCACGATGAACTCCGGCTCCATGCCGGCATAAAAAGCGTAGCCCGCATCCGCCGCCTCCTGGACGGTTCGCTTGAGCGCCATACGCGGGCACACATTGTAGGGTGCGCCCATATAGAAGAGATCCGCAAAGACGATCGCAAATTCGGGATTCCAAGGACAAACGAAGAGCGCATCCAAATCCGGAATAGGAATTTGATCCGAATCTGCCGCACCCAACTCGGGAAACGTAGTGACCGAATGCACCGCGAACTGCGGGCCTTTGCCGATGCAGAGGTTCTCGAACTCCGAAACCGGGACCGGCTTCGTCTTCGCGCTTCCAAGTATGTCGATCCAGCAGGAGAAAACGAACTTCACACCCGCCTTCTGCAGGTCGGCTTTTGCCTCGTCGATGCGGGCCTTGCCGGGAATAGCTGCCGCAATCGATTCCGGATAAATGCCTGCCATGGAAATTCTCTCTTTGAACCATGTGATTGTTGGCCCGGCTGGGGGCGGATCAGGTGAGATCCGCCCGGCCGGGAGCGCTTCGCATCATCCGCGATAGCCGCTGTCGTACAGATCCTTAAGCAGGCTGCAGTCGATCCCCTTTTCCGGAGCGTAGGACTCCTTCACCACACCGAACTTCACCCACCAGCTGTTGGTGAGCTTGAAGTGCTCGACCAACTGTCCGTTCTTTTGGCCGAATGGAGGATCGCCCGGCGCGGCGCCGCAAAACTGCGCGGCTTGAATGAACGTGTATGGATTGAGGCCGGAATCGAGACCGGTTCCGTCTTTGCCGATGACGAGTTCGACATCGGCGACCGACATCTTCAGGCCATCAGCGATGATCTGATTGCCTTCCTTTGGATTTTTCTTCCACCAGGCGATCGCGTCATACATGGCCTTCAACGCTTTAAGTGCGACCGGACGCTTTTTCTGCACCCAATCCGCGCTAATGTAGTGAGCGTCGGCAACCACGCCGCTGGCGGACCATTCGGGGTCTGCCGTGCTCGCAACGACTCTTGCGCCGGGCACCGCTGCCAGCGTTTGGGTGCCGAATGGCTCCCAAAGCTCCGCTGCGGCGACCGTGCCACCGATCATGGCAGCGGCAGCTTGGTCCATGATCACGTTGACGTATTCGACAGAATCAAAGGGCAGGCCATTCTTCTCGAGATAGATTCCCATCATGATCTGAGGCAAACCGCCGATCATGACCGCTACCTTCTTGCCCTTGAGATCGGCAGGACCCGTGATCTCCGGGCGCATGATGATCTTGTCGGTGCCGTGCGAGAGATTTCCGAAGGCGAACATGCGCACGGGCATGTTCTGGGAGGCGCCAATTGGGGCGAACTCCGCAGTGCTAGATATGATCTCAACTTGCCCCGACGACATGAGGCTGAAGCTTTGGAATGGATCCTCGATCGCCTGATATGTGATGTCCAGGTCAGGTGCCAATTTCTTCGCTTGCGCGATATGCCACCAGCCGTAGCCAGGCCAGGTCAGACCGGCGACGCGAACCTGCTCGCTTGCCCATGATGGAATTGCGGTCAATGACAACATTGCTGCCATTAGCGGCGCCATCAAGTACTGTCTTGATCGAGATAATGATGCGTGTTGCATGGTCGTGGCTCCCACTCGATTGCGAACTCGTTTAGCTACCGCGATGCCCATACTATCGCTCTCCGCGCGGCATGTACGGAAAGAGATATCGATGCGCCCATCTGAAGAGGAAATCGAAACCCAGCCCAAGAATTCCGATTACTACGATTCCGGCCATAATCTCGTCTACCTTCAGAAACCGTTGACCTCGCATCATGACGGCGCCGATTCCCGTTGTGGACGCCACGATCTCTGCGATGACGAGATATGTCCAGGTGACCGCCAGCATCTGGCGCATTGATATGAGGATGTTCGGCGCGACCGCGGGCACCACGATGGTCGTAAGGATCTGCCGGCGATTGGCACCAAGTGTCATCGCCGTTTCGATCAGCTCTGCTCGAACAGCACGTGTGTGATCCATGATGAGGGTGACGAGGAAGAAAATAACGCCGATGAACAGCAGCGCGAGCTTCGAGCCCTCTCCCGCGCCGAACCACATGAGCAGCAGGGGGATGAAGGCCGGAGCTGGAAGATAGCGCCATGCGCTGATGAACGGATTGATGAACGCGTCGATAGCACGAAATGAGCCCATCAAGACACCGAGCGGAATGGCGACGGCACATGCCAGCGCAAAGCTGGCAAGGATTCTGTAGATGCTGATGGCGATGTCGATGAGAAACCCTCTCTCCGCGACCATCGAATAGAGTGTTGCGAGAACGCGATGCGGTGGGGGCATGAACAGGGTGTTGACCCAGCCCTTTGCGGCCGCAAGCTCCCAGAGACCGAAAAAGATCACCCAAATCGCCACCCCAAGTATTAGGGACCAATGGAACGGGATCGGCTTGTGGTATTCGAACCAACGCGCCTTGCGGCGCTTGGCTATTGGTGCGGGTGCGTCACTCAGGCTGGCGATCGAGAAGGGCTTCATTCCGGCCCTCTTTGAAATGTGGCCCGGGACTGCAGGCGCGCTCGATCTTGCAACCGCCAGCCCAAAGAAAATGGCGGCCTCCCCGATGGGACAGCGCCAGAAGAAATCCTCAATCCATGTTGAATTGGTCCGATAATGGAACATGCCACTCGCCCGGGCACCACAGCAATCCCGACCCGGAGATCGTTGTGACCCGGCGCACTCATAACCCAACGCGTGACTAGGGCTGTCCCCATTTCAGCATGCTCTTGTACATTGTCAGTCCAACCATAGGCTCGACGGAAGCAAGGTCCTTGCGACTGTAGCAGTGCTTGCGAAGGAACAGCGCGAGTTGGTCGTGCGTCTTGCAAATCACTTCGACCAAAAGGTCGGAGCGGCCGGCAACGAACAGGATGTAAGTTACCTCGTCCATATCCCGGAAGTAGTGCGCGGCCTTCTGCGGATCATAGCCGGGCGCAACCTTCAAACCAACCATGGCATAGGCGTCATAGCCAAGCGCCATGGGATTCGCGACGCCGATAATTCGAAGTACTTTGGAGTCGATCAGCTGCCCTACGCGATTGCGAACGGCCCCTTCCGAGATACCGAGCTGCTTGGCGATAGCTGTGAACGCGGCACGGCCGTCGTCCTGCAGAATTCGGATGATCGAGAGATCAACGTCGTCGAGCGAAGCAACGGACGCGCTCCGCTGAGGAGACGCGTCGCCAGCTCCGCCACCCGCCCTTGTTGCGGACGCGCGCCTTACAAGAGCCAAAGGCCTTCTCGGCTCACCCATCTTACCTTGCATCCCAGACCCACATTGAAGGAAATTCGGCGATTCTCTACGAAATCACGATAACAACGATCCATTCGCTGCGCAATGTTTATTTATTGTACATCCTACCTACGAATTCCTCTCGACCTTGTGAAGATATTTGAGCTGATCAGCACGGGTATCTCGGGCGAAAGCGATGAGCTGGCGACCCTTGTCTCGGCCGCGCAAACAATCTGGCACGATACCGCGGGCGTGCTGGGCGACCGCTTTGATGAGCTCAGGGGTAACATCAGCAGCCCGCCTCTTACACTCCTGCGGCCGATGGCGGTTTGTGGGGCAAGGTTTTGGGCCGAACGTCAGAGCGCGATGATTCTTCCAGCTTAAGCTACGGCGCGGTCGCGTTAGATTACCAACCGACTATTCCGAATTAAAGATCAACGGAGTGGTTCACGGTGGATCCCATCCTGCTGGCTCATCATTCGGCGTCCATCTAATCTTTAAAGCGCGGCACCACCAATGCATTGATAGGAAATGGTGACGTTACAGGCTTGGCAGCCATAGAAGTTGAGCCCGCGTGAGATCACAAAACCTTGCAATCTTTAGCTCGACCGACTCTCCTGCAGGCGCTTTTTTCAGTAAGATCTCGGGTGTCGACAAGCTGTAACGATCGGCCATCTGGCGATTAGCTTCCCGCGCCTTAGCGCGGCGAGCCCGTTCACGAGGTTTATAATTCGTTGGGTTCTCATGTCTGTGAGCTTCATGGCAGACCTTGAGCTGTGATTCGGTAGCGGCGTTCGCCCTGGACGAGTTCACTTCCCAACTGTGACCGAATTTCTTTTTGATTATGCCGGATAGAAAGCCCCGTACACTGTGGTCCTGCCAGCCCGTTGAGCCGGTCATTTCCGTGATGGTCGCGCCGTTCTTAGACGACAGCATCGCAAGGACGACTATGACCTACCATCTGCCCTACCTAGTTGTTTGTAGCTCATCGAATTTGCCATCCCCGCTGATAAATCCTACTTTCCCTTGGCGGGAGGATGATGGAATGGAAAATCATTGCGCTTCGCCTTTTGCTGTGGCGCGGGTAGTTCTGAGCATCGGCATCTTGATATTGCCGTCCATCGCAGGTGCGCAATCTATGAATCCGGAAGAGTTTAACCCATCATCCAGCGAACACGAAAGGCAAGCAATCTATTTGCGGTATCAACATGGCGACAAAATACGGCACATCACTTTATATGGCAAAGTCGTTGAGTGATGCGACGGTAGCGCTCACCGAACGCGGACGTGACGGTGCGGCACTTGCTGGAGCAACGTGGATTATGCGGGCACCTCTACGCAATGAACGTCAAGATTTGGCCTATGTTGGAATCTCATCCGTTGGTGAGATACGCCGGATCGATATTTTTGAACGCGAAATTTGTATAGGTGCTTGTGCCACCCATGAAGAGGTAGCTACTGCACTGTCCAATCTGCCGGAGTGCCGTGTCTTGATGCAGGCAGCCGGCAATTCTGCAAATCCTGCCATACGCCGCGCCGCAACCATTGGTGGGAACCTATGTGCATTCGCATTCCCAGCTTCTGATTTGGTTCCGGCGCTGATGGCTCTCGACGCGAGTGTAGAACTGTCGGCAGCGTGCGGTTCAGAGCGCCTCACGCTACAGGAATTTCTCGCTATCCGCTCAAGGCTTCAGCCGGGTCAGCTCGTCACTCGGTTGGTCATACAAAGGCAACATCATGTACGCTCCGCTCATATCAGACTGCCCCTGCGCAAAGCAGGAGATTACCCAGTTGCCATTGTGAGCATGTCGGTAAGCATTGACCCAAAAGGTCTGATTATAGAATCCAAAGTAGCCGTTGGTTCAGTAGAGTCTGTACCCTATCGTTGGCACCTGTTGGAAGCGTCTATAGTTGGCCGACCTCTGGACGCTTCGCTTTTAACTGGTTTGGCGGAACGGACGGTGCCGGAATTGAAAGGGCGCGATGGTATTGAAGCACCAGGCTGGTACCGGGTGAAAGTGCTTCCAAGTTTGGTGCGCCGCGCGGTGAGCGACCTCCAGAGGCAATCCTGAGCTTGGAATGTAGAGGGAGGCAAATACAATGCCACTGAAATTGATGATCAACGGCGAGGAGCGCAATGTCTCTGCTCATGCCATGACACCTTTGGTTGACGTGTTGCGGGATGATTTTTCTCTCACTGGTGCGAAGATTGTTTGTCGCGAAGGGTTTTGTGGAGCCTGCATCGTCCATCTTGACGATAAGCCAGTGGCCTCTTGTCTAGTGCCAGTCGGTGCGGTCGGAGGCCGAGATGTGCGGACCGTGGAGTCACTGGCAACGGGAGAAGACCTTTCGCCCTTGCAGCAGATCATGGAAGAGCACGATGTCGTTCAATGCGGTATGTGTTTTCCCGGAATATTAATGACCTTGACGGCATTCTTCCGGGAGAAGCCACATGCAGGCGCAGATGAGATCAAGAGCGCTCTCGTCGGCAATATTTGCCGATGCACGGGTTATGATCGACTGGTCAATGCCGCCGCAGCGTTAGCCGAACGGAGCTGAATTATGGTCTCACCCGATCCCTCAACTGTGACGATGAACCTGCCACGCCGAGACGCACGAGACAAGTTGAGAGGGCGAACCCGCTACACGGTAGACCTCAGCCCGCCGGGCATGCTGCATGCGGCGGTCCTCCGATCGAATGTGGCGGCGGGGCGCATCGTTAGCATAGGCACAGCGCGTGCCACAGCCATGCCAGGTGTCCGAGCCATTGCCACTGCGGCGGACGCACCCGGTATGCATGGCATCGGCATTGCTGATCATCCGCTCTTTGCTACAGATACTATCCGCTTCCATGGCGAACAACTTGCCGTAGTGGCGGCCGACACCTATGAGCAAGCTGTGGCGGCAACGCTGGCTATAGATGTCGAATTGACACCTCTGGCACCCGTTCTGACAATGGCTGATGCATTGGCACCGGGCGCTAGGCTGATCCATCCCAACTGGAAAAATTACGAGATCCTGTTTGAAGGGGCTTCTCGCGGCGGCAACGTGGCATGGGAAGCAACGGTAGTGAGGGGAAGTACAGAAGATGCCTTTGCACGCGAAGATGTGGTTGTCGTGGAAAGCTGCTTTCAAGTGGGACGGCAGAACCACGTTTCGCTCGAGCCCCGAGCAGTCGTCGCATCGTATGAAGACGGACGCTACCACATCCAAACATCAACACAGGTGCCGTGGACGGTGCGCAACCAGACAGCCAAACTTCTGGGCGTCCCTGCCTTAAAGGTACATGTGACAGTACCGCCGGTGGGCGGCGCATTCGGCCAGAAATTTGATTGCACGTTAGAACCTTATGCCGCCATATTGGCCCGCAAGTCTGGAAGGTCGGTACGTCTGGTTTATTCGCGGAAGGAGGAAATGCTAACCTGCCTCTGCCGGGAAAATGCGGAAATCAGGATGCGCTCGGCAGTTACTTCAAATGGCGAGATCGTCGGGCGTGAAGCGGTCGTACTAATGGACGCAGGCGCCTATGGTGGGGAGCAGATTTTCCTGACCACGATGACGGCCCACACACTAATGGGTAACTATAGGTTGGGTTCGGTAAAACTGGTCAGCCGGGTTGTTTACACCAACACCCCGCCAAATGGCGCCTTCAGGGCCTGTAACGGTGTTTACAATACTTTCGCGATGGAACGACATACGGACGAAATATGTAAAGCCATCGGCATGGATCCGTTGGAATTCAGGCGGCGTAACGTGTTGGGGGATGGTGATCTGGGGGCGACAGGCCAGGTCTTTGAAGGCAATGTGCTTGCTCCGATGCTCGACCGCATGGTGGCGCTACGCGACAAATCTCCATCAAAAAAGCATTTGGTAGGCGACCGCCTTTATGGCCGGGCGACTGTGGTAGGCACTTGGTTCATTTTCGTTGGCCCATCGACTGCGACTATCAATCTCAACGCCGATGGCAGTGCGACGCTGATTACCGCTGGCGTCGAGATCGGGCAAGGCACCATGGTTCAGGCACTTCCACAGCTCGTCGCACATGAGCTCGGCATTCATCCAGACGACGTGATCGTCCGCAATGCCGATACCGATACGGCTGGCTTCGATCTTGGCGTGGGTGGCGGGCGAACGACCGTTTCCGTAGGGGCCGCCAGCATGGCCGGTGCTTCGGTCGTCCGTGAAAAAATCCTGACGGTAGCTAGCGAATTGCTTCAAACCAAGTCAGAAAACTTGATACTTCGCAACGGTCGTGTGGAAATTGCTGGCAAGGTTGGATCTGGCACCACGATCGCCAACGTCGTGCAAAGAGCCCATGAACTGACAGGCCCTGTGGTTGGCAGCGGTTCTTTCACAAAGCCGGGCGTTGCTGCCATGCCCGGATGCGCAGCGGGGCATTTCATCGATGCGATCGATATCCCAGTCTTCAATGTCCATGATTGTGAAGTTGCAGTCGACCCAGAAACAGGTCATGTGGAGGTTCTCAGCTACAGGGTGGTACAGGACGTAGGCAGAGCACTCAATCCCCGCGCTATCTTCGGACAAATTCAGGGGGGAGTTATACAGGGCATTGGCTACGCTCTGCACGAAGAGCATACGATAGGTGAGGACGGATGCATCCAGCAGAGCGGGTTTGAAACTTATCGCGTGCCCTTAGCGCTGGATAGCGTAACTGTTGAAATAGATCTGTATGAAGGAGCGCCCTCCATTGGCCCTCTTGGGGTGAAGGGCGCCGGTGAAACACCTATTCTCTGTCCTCCGGCTGCAGTGGCTTGTGCGGTCGCAAACGCGACAGCAAAGAATGTGCAACAGTTACCTCTGACACCACCGCGCGTCTTGGAACTGTTGCTTGACATGAACGAACCAGTCCAATTTCTGCATATCGCCGATAGATGGGAAGATAACACAATAGCCCTGCGTGGTTGAGGGAACGGGAGTTGCGTAAGTTATCTCTATCCGCCTTGAGGGCTTTTGAAGCGACGGCGCGGTTGGGCAGCATTCGGAAGGCCGCATTGGAGTTGCAGATTGATCACGCGGTTGTTAGCCGTCATGTCCGTGATCTACAAATGGAACTCGGAGTTCCTTTGATTCTCCGGCGAGCTAATCAGCTCGAATTGACCGAGCATGGTCAAAGTTTCTCAAGCAAAAGTCTCTGGTGCGTTTCGTGATTTGGAAAAGGATGTATATGAACTTCGTGATACGGTACAGAATGCGATTTTGACAATCTCGTGCATCGACGGCTTTGCGCAGAAGTGGCTACTGCCTCGGTTGGAGGATTTCAGACGATTGAATCCTAGGAATGGAATTGATTTGCAATTGACCTGAGCCCCGCAAACTGATCCAAGAATGAGTAGAGTCCGATCCTTAATGCTCTGCTCCCAAACGCTGGATCACCTGAGACCAGAGTTTTCGGCCTCTTGCTCTGCTCCCAAACGCTGGATCACCTGAGACCAGAGTTTTCGGCCTCTGAACCC
>JBKKDI010000322.1:0-3178 GCA_046708645.1 Aestuariivirga sp. | reverse complement strand
CATATATTATCGTCGGTGGAGGCTCGAACGCCATTGGCGCGCTCGGTTATGTGAACTGCGCGCTGGAACTTGTAACGCAGGCGAACGACCACGGCCTGCACATCGATCATCTCGTGCATGCGACGGGAAGTGCCGGAACGCAGGCGGGGCTTGTTGCGGGCCTCGAAGGTTGCCGCAGTCACATTCCAGTGCTGGGGATCGGTGTGCGAGCTGCACGTCCGCAGCAGGAAGAAAGCGTCTACAAGCTTGCCTGCGCCACTGCCGATCACCTTGGAATATCCGGCAGCGTCTCGCGCGAGCACGTGGTTGCCAACTGCGATTATATCGGACCCGGTTACGGTCTGCCGACCGACGAGATGATCGAAGCGATCAATCTACTCGCGCGCAGCGAAGGCATTTTGCTCGATCCGGTCTATTCCGGAAAGGGCATGTCCGGTCTCGTTGATCTGATCCGCAAAGGACATTTCAAGAAGTCTGAGAATGTCGTGTTCCTGCACACCGGCGGGAGCGTCGGCCTATTCGGTTACAATGGCATTTTCGACAGCACTCGCCCCATCTAGTGCTAGTTCGTGGGCTAGCGGTTGAGAAGCCGGCACAGACCGGCGGTGTTTAGAAGTACTGAAACAACATGTGAAGGGAGAAACATCTATGCTCGGAAGACGCAATCTACTCGCAGGTCTCGCAGCTGTCCTGTTGGCCAGCGCAACAAGCTCGGCTGCTATGGCCGAGAAGATCGTGATCGGTCACTTTGGCACCCCGATCCCGATGCAGTCGGCGGCCGCTGCCGGCGAATTTGAAAAAGCCACCGGCTGGGAAATCGAATGGCGCAAGTTCGGTTCGGGTGCGGAAATCATCGCCGCCATGGCGTCCGGTGATTTGAAGATGTCCGAGCTCGGATCGTCGCCCATGGCGATCGGCGCTTCGCAGGGTGTTGACTATCAGCTTTTCGCGATTTCCAACATCATCGGCGATGCGGAGGCTCTGATTGTCCGCAATGGCTCCGGCATCGAGAAGGTCGAAGATCTTAAGGGTAAGAAGATCGGCGTCCCACTAGGCTCGACCGCCCACTATTCCTTGATGGGCGCCATCAAGAATGCCGGGCTTGCACCGGCGGATGTCGAGGTCATCGGCATGAAGCCGGACCAGATCGTTGCGGCATGGGATCAGGGTCAAATCGACGCGACTTTCGTCTGGGAGCCCGCCAAGGGCAAGGCACTGAAGACCGGCAAGCAGATCATGGCTGCGAACCAGGTTACCGGCGCGCCCACGTTCGATGGCTGGGTCGTCAACCGCGAATTCGCGGCGGCCAACCCTGACTTCATGACCAAGTTCCTGAAGGCGCTTGAGGCGGCGAACTCCGCATACACCTCCAATCCGGATGCGTGGACGGCGGATTCGGCTCCGGTGAAAGCCATTGCCGAACGCATCGGCTCGCCGGCGGAGGAAGTTCCTGCGGCTATAAAGGGTTACGCCTTTCCGTCCCTGAAGGATATGGCCTCGGCCGAATGGCTTGGCGGCGGCGCCCAGAAGAACATGCTGGAGACCGCCAAGTTCCTGATGGAAAACAAGCGTGTCGACGCCGTGCTCGACGACTATTCCAAGTTCGTCAACGCGGACTATCTTGCCGCAGCGATGAAGTAGTAAACCAGCCCCAACGCGGGCTCGACCATAAGACAACCCCATTCCGCCAGTTTCGGCGGAGTGGGCTTTGCACTCGCGCATTGGGGTCGCATGGGAAACTTGCACGTCGATCACGTTTCAGTTGAATTCCCTGCCGGACCTCACGCGCCGACCGTCGTCGCACTCAAGGACATCGATCTCAAGATCGAGCCAGGCGAGTTCGTCGTGGCCTTGGGCGCATCGGGTTGTGGAAAATCCACCCTTCTGAATTTGCTTGCCGGCTTTCTTGCTCCGTCCCAGGGACAAATCAAGCTGAACGGCGGACCGGTTTCTGGGCCGGGTGCTGATCGCGCGGTTGTCTTCCAGAGGCACGCGTTGCTGCCATGGCTCAATGTTATTGACAATGTCGCATTCGGCCTCAAGCTCAAAGGCATGCCAAAGTCAGAGCGATATGAGATTGCGCGGCTGCACCTCAATCAGCTTGGGCTTGAGGCGTTCGAAACGCATCCCGTCTATCAGCTCTCCGGCGGCATGCAGCAGCGCGTCGGCATCGCCCGAGCCCTGGCCGGCAACCCCGAAATCCTGTTGATGGATGAACCGCTCGGCGCACTCGATGCGCTGACCCGCGAGAAGGCTCAGGAGCTGATCATCCGGATTTGGAAGGAGACCTCGAAGATGGTCTTCTTCATCACTCACAGTGTAGAAGAAGCACTCTTCATGGCGACACGGCTGATCGTCATGTCGCCGCGGCCGGGCCGCATCACCCACACCTTCACTCTCGATTTCAGCAAGCGCTTCCTTGACGGTGCCAATGCCCGCACCGTCAAAGCCTCTCCCGACTTTATCAGGATGCGGGAACAGGTACTGAGGATCATTTTTGGCGACGAGGAAGCACTGGGAGGCGATCATGTCTGACGTGCAAAAACCTGCCTCAACCTCAGTGCTAGGCTTGCTCTTCAAGATCAGGCCGACGAAGCCCGGCGAAATATATGGCGTTCCCGGTCAGGGTGACAGTCTTCTCATCAGTGCGGTATCGGGTATCGCCATCATCGGGTTTTGGGCGCTTGCAACATGGGCGGGATGGATCAAACCGCTTTTCCTTCCGTCACCATTGGCGATCTTCCAGAAATTCATTTCTGTAGCAACCGAGGGCTTCGCCAACTACACCTTGCTCGAACACACCTGGATCAGCGTGTTGCGCGTCTTCGGCGCGCTTGCCCTGGCCTGCGCAACGGCGATTCCGGTGGGTCTTGCCATGGGCATGAGCCGGGTCATGCGAGGCATATTCGATCCACCCATAGAGTTCTACCGTCCGGTGCCGCCACTTGCATATCTGCCGTTGATGATCGTTTGGTTCGGCATCGGTGAACTTTCAAAAGTGCTGCTGATTTTTTTAGCCATCTTTGCCCCCGTCGCCATTGGAACCCGGTCCGGCGTGCGTTCAGCGGCGATCGAGCAGGTTCATGCGGCTTATTCGCTGGGGGCGACGCCCTGGCAGGTCCTCACTCAAGTCATCCTCCCCGCCGCCTTGCCCGAGATCATTACGTCCGTGCGGATC
>JBKKDI010000321.1:0-8103 GCA_046708645.1 Aestuariivirga sp. | reverse complement strand
TGCGCTTTTTTCACTATGCCCTGTTCGATGGCGAGCTGCTGTCGCTCCACTATTTTATCACCGACACTGCGGTCCTTGTTTGGGCCACCCTGGTCGGCTATCGGCTGACCATGGTCAACCAGATGGTCCGCCAATATCCATGGGCTTACGAGCGATCCGGCCTCCTGTCCTGGAGGGCCAAATCCACCACCTGAATTAGGAGCGGGCCTGTTTAGGCCCTTCCCAATCGTGGCTCTTTGGGCCTAAATACCGCCCAAGGGGCTACGCAAACCCCGAAAGACCTTATGGTCGTAAATTCCAAGGGAGTTATCGAATGAAGAAATATCTGTTTTCCGGCATTGCCCTGGGCTTTGCCGCAGCGCTCTCGGCCTCCACGGCCCTAGCGGACATTACTATCGCCGTGGCCGGGCCCATCACCGGCCAGTATGCCGCCTTCGGCGAACAACTGAAGAAGGGCGCCGAGCAGGCCGTGGCCGACATCAACGCCGCTGGCGGCGTCAATGGCGAGCAGCTCGTGCTTGAAATCGGTGACGACGCTTGCGACCCGAAACAAGCCGTGGCCGTGGCCAACCAATTTGTGTCGAAAGGCGTCAAGTTCGTGGCAGGTCATTTCTGCTCGGGCTCTTCGATCCCGGCCTCGTCGATCTACGCCGAAGAAGGTATCATCCAGATCACCGGCGCTTCGACCAATCCGGTTTTCACCGAGAACGGCCTGTGGAATACACACCGCGTTTGCGGCCGTGACGACGCCCAGGGCATCGTTGCCGGCAACTTCCTTGCCAAGAACTACAAGGGCAAGAAGATCGCCATCATCGACGACAAATCACCCTATGGCAAAGGCCTCGCCGATGAAACCCGCAAGGCGCTCAACGCCGCGGGTGAAAAGGAAGTAATGAACGAATCCTACACCGCCGGCGAAAAAGACTACACCGCCCTCGTCTCCAAAATGAAAGACGCTGGAATCGAAGCCGTCTATGTCGGCGGTTATCATACGGAAGGCGGCCTTATCCTGCGCCAGATGCGCGAACAGGGCATGAACTCCCAGATGATCTCCGGTGACGCATTCAACACCGAAGAATTCTGGACCATCGCCGGCCCCGCCGGTGAAGGCATGATCTTCACCTTCGCTCCGGAACCCCGCAACAACCCGGCCGCCAAGGAAGTGGTCGAGAAGTTCAAGGCTGCCGGCTACGATCCGGAAGGCTACACGCTCTATGAGTATGCAGCGATCCAGGCGTGGGCCGCAGGCGCTGCCGCCACTGGCGGTATCGACGGCAAGAAAATCGCCGAATGGCTTCGCGCCGGTAACACGTTCAAGACCGTGCTCGGCGATCTGGCCATGAACGAAAAGGGCGACATCAAGGACGCCGTGTACGTCTGGTATAAGTTCCACGACGGCAAGTACACGGAAGACGCTTCGCTCCAATAGGCGTTTTGGCTTTTGGATATTGGAACCCGCGCAAGCAATTGCGCGGGTTTTTCATTGGGCGAGGTTGCGAAACCCGCCCTTTCCGCCGATAGTCTGAATCAAATGACCCCTCGTATTGCCGCAACGCTTCTGGCGCTTTTCCTCACAGCCACGCCTGCCAAGGCCGAAATCCTCATTGCCACAGCGGGGCCGATGGAGGGTCCGAACGCCGCCTTCGGCGAACAGATGCGCCGCGGCGTCCAGCGCGCGTTGGACGACATCAACGCGACCGGCGGCCTGCGCGGCGAGCGCCTGGTGCTGACAGTGGGCGATGATGGCTGCGATCCCAGGAAGGCGATCGAGGTGGCAACCGGCTTCGTGAAGCAAGGCGTCAGATTCGTTGCGGGCCACTTCTGCTCGGGCGCATCGATTCCGGCGTCGAAGGTTTACGGCACCGCAGGCATTGTGCAGATCAGTCCAGCCTCCACAAACCCGAAACTCACCGACGGTGGAGGGTGGAATATACTGCGGGTCTGCCCCCGCGACGATGCTCAAGGCGCCTTTGCCGGTCAATACATCGCGCGCCACTACCGCGGTAAAAATATCGCCATTCTTAACGACAAATCCTTGGCTGGCGCCGCGCTGGCCGAGAAAGCGCGGGAGGCGCTGCAACAGGCGGGCGTGGCTATCGCCATCGATGAAAGTTACAGCCCCGGTGCAAAGAACTACAATGAACTGGCGCAAGAACTCAGCGCCAATCTCACCGATGTAATTTATCTCGGCGGCACGTATGTCGAGGCAGGCATGCTTATTAGGGATTTGCGGGCTTTAGGTTCTGCTGCACAGCTCATCGGAAGCGACAGTCTCGTCACCGAAGATTTCTGGAATATTGCCAAGGAAAGCGGCGAAGGCACGCGGATGACTTTCACGCCCGATCCGCAAAAATCCGAAGCGGCACGATCGGTAATCCAGCGTTTTATCGCCGACGGTTATAGTCCCGAGGGGCATACGCTCTATGCCTACGCCAGCGTGCAGGCCTGGGTGCAGGCCGCTGAGGCGACGGGCGGCGTCGACAGCCACAAAATCGCCGATTGGCTGCGCGCTGGAAGCCCGATTAGCACGGTGCTCGGCGAACTCCGTTTCGATGCCAAGGGCGACGTTCGCGATCCGCAATTCGCCTGGTATCGCTGGTCGCAAGGCAAATACACCGAAGATGTGACCACCCAATAGTCATCATGAAGGGCCACCATGATCCCCCGCTACACCCGTGAAGAAATGGCCCGCATTTGGGAGCCGCAAACCCGTTTTCGCATCTGGTTCGAGATCGAGGCCCACGCCGCCGATGCGCAAGCCGAGCTTGGCATCGTGCCGAAGAAGGCCGCACAAAAAATTTGGGAGAAAGGCCGCGTTGCGGTCTTCGATGTGGCCCGCATCGACGCCATCGAGCGCGAAGTGAAGCATGACGTCATCGCCTTTCTCACGCATTTATCCGAAATCGTCGGTCCTGAGGCCCGCTTCATTCACCAGGGCATGACCTCGTCGGATGTACTCGACACCTGCTTCAACATCCAACTTGTCCTCGCCGCCGATCTGCTAATTGCCGATGTCGATGGTTTGCTGGCGGCCCTCAAGCGCCGCGCCTTCGAACACAAGATGAGCGTGTGCATCGGCCGCAGCCACGGTATTCACGCCGAGCCTACGACCTTTGGTTTGAAGTTGGCCTTCGCCTATGCCGAATTCGCCCGCGCCCGCGCCCGGCTCGAAATGGCCCGAGCCGAAGTCGCAACCTGCGCCATTTCGGGCGCCGTCGGCACCTTCGCCAACATCGACCCTCGCGTCGAAAAACATGTTGCGGCGAAATTGGGGCTCTCGCCTGAGCCCGTTTCAACCCAGGTAATCCCGCGCGACCGTCATGCCATGTATTTCGCAACGCTCGCCGTCATCGCCAGTTCCGTCGAGCGGCTGGCCACCGAGATCCGCCATTTGCAGCGTACCGAAGTGTTGGAAGTTGAGGAGCATTTTTCGCCGGGCCAGAAGGGCTCCTCCGCCATGCCGCACAAGCGCAATCCGGTGTTGACGGAGAATCTGACTGGGCTTGCGCGCCTGGTGCGCTCCGCCGCCGGCCCCGCGTTCGAAAACGTGGTGCTGTGGCACGAACGCGATATCTCGCATTCCTCCGTGGAGCGCGGCATCGGCCCCGACGCCACCGTCCATCTTGACTTTGCCCTGACACGCCTCACCAACGTTATCGACAAGCTGATAATCTATCCCGAGAACATGCAGCGCAATCTGGACCGGCTCGGCGGCCTTATTTATTCCCAGCGCGTCATGCTGGCTCTCACTCAAAAAGGGATGAGCCGTGAAGAATCCTATGCCGCCGTGCAGCGCAACGCCATGCCGGTATGGCGGAGCGGCGCAAATTTTCTCGACCTTCTGAAAGGAGACAAGGACGTCTCGCGGTTGCTCACGGCGGCGGAACTCAATGCCCTCTTCGACATCGGTTATCATCTTAAGCATGTCGGCACGATCTTTCAGCGCGTGTTTGGCTAGCCGCCAATCCGCCGCATTTCATCCTTCACATCCGATGGGAACGCGGCTGTTGTAAGAGGATCTCTCAATGCGAAATATAGTCTGTAGTCTGATAATGCTCGCTGTGACCTCCCCTGCTCTGGCGGGAGGTCAGACCGTTCAGGCCAATGCCAGTTTCAGCGCTCAGATCGCGGCCACAGACAATGACGCCGTAATCACTCAGCAGGAGAAGAATCTGAAACGCGCCATGTATGAACGCGCCGCCCGGGAATGCGCCGACATCCTGGCAAGCGTGGCGACCTCCTGCTCGATCACGGGCATCAACGTCTCCACCCAAATCAACCGCAATTACGGCCAGCCGCCCTCGATCTATGTCAATTCAAGCGTCACCATGCAGGTGACGCTGAAGTAGGCCCAGCAGCGCGCGTGGGGCATGCGCAAATAACGCTCAAGAATAATCCTGTTTCAGTGCTACCGTGGCAGCAGTCTCCCAGCTGAGGCGAATCGCGTGGAAATACTCGCAGAAGTTGCTGTTGAATTAGTGAAGTATACTACCGCTCGAGCGGCGTTTTTTCACCCCAATTAAGCTTGCAGTTTACCTAGACGTAAGGTTATGCTCAGTTTACTTTGTCCACCTGATTTGCGGCGGAACAAACTGTTTGGACGACATCAATTTCGATGGCCTGTGTGAACTTGCGGCCCGCACCGGACGGGCGCGCGCGGCGCTGATTACCCGGCTTGATACGGGTACTGGCACTTTGGAGGTTCTCGGGCGCTACGGCACCGTCAGAACATTCGAGCCCGAGTTTGACCTGCCCTTGCTCGATCCGGTGACCAAGCCGATGATTGCAATTCAGGATGTCGCGCGCGAGTCAGCCTTCACCGGACATCCGATCACCAAATCCGTCCCAACCATCCACTCGCTCATTGCAGCAATCCTCAACAGCCACGATACCACGGAGAGAACCACGCTGAAGCTTCTCAATCCCGACATCGGTATTTTCGATGATTTGGAAGCTTTCGCGTCCGTGTCGAATTGATCGCTGTTTATCAGCTGCTCTTTCATTACATGGAACAGGCGGGAATCGATCCGGCTCGGTCGCTTCATCCAATAATCGTAAACAGGGGATTTCAGGAAGTGGGAGCCGCCGATGTTGGTCCTGCCGCCAAATTCCTTCTCGATACGCTGTTCCACCGGTTGTCGCTCCGCTCGCGCAGCGCTGCTACGTTTGTGTCGCTCAGAACCTGGCGCAAGTCGATCAAAACCCATCAGATAGCTGCTCTTGTGGCCGTCAAACAGGCACCGCCGCCGGGATTTCTGAACGCCGTGGCCAACGAAATCGTGGCGGCAGCCCGTCACCTCTATGGCGACCAGACCATCAGGACAGTGGTTCCAATCCCCGGGAGCAGTTCGGGTTTGGGAGAGAGTTTCTCAGTTCTGTTGGCCCGGCAGGTCGCTAAAAAGCTCGATTGCCCATGCATCCAGGCGCTGGCCGGCAGCCAAACGGAAAATGGCCCATCCCATCCCAAGAAAAGCAGCCGGCTGAAACCCTACAAGGTGGTGGAGCCGGTGACTGGAATAACCCTCATCGTCGATGATGTAGTCACCTCGGGCCGCCATTTCGAACTGGCCCAAATGGCGCTGAGGAATAGCGGCGCAACCTGCTTCGCCGTCGCCTGGATTGGCGCCTAGGCCGCCAGCAGGCTTTCGAACAGGGGGCGGCAATCGGTTTTGCCGTGCAGCGATTCGATCATGTTTTCAGGGTGCGGCATCATGCCGATGACGTTGCCGGTTGTGTTGACGATCCCGGCGATATCGTTCATGGCGCCGTTGGGGTTTGTGCCCTCGGCGTAACGAAACACCACCAGGCCTTCGCCCTCCAGGCGTTTCAGGGTTTCCCCGTCGCAGATGTAGTTGCCCTCGCCGTGGGCAACGGGGCATGAGACGACCGCACCCTGGTTGAACTGGTTGGTGAACCACGTGCGGGTATTTTCCACCCTGAGCCGCACTTCCCGGCAAACGAAGCGGAGACCCGCGTTCCGCACCAGGGCGCCGGGCAAAAGTCCCGCCTCGGTAAGTATCTGAAAGCCGTTGCAAACGCCAAGAACTTTTAAGCCTTTCAAGGCTTTGGCCTGAATATCTGCCATAATCGGTGAACGCGCCGCAATAGCCCCACAGCGCAGATAGTCGCCATAGGAGAAGCCGCCGGGGATTACGGCGAGATCAACATCGGGCAGCGCTGTGTCGGTGTGCCATACCAAAGCGGGTTTGGTGCCGGTCACGGCCTCAAGGGCCATCATCATGTCGGTTTCGCGATTGAGGCCGGGGAAGAGAACGACGGCGGATTTCATGTGAGCATCCTCACCCTGAGGTGCACCGCCGTAGGCGGTGCCTCGAAGGGTCTGCCACGGACGGACTCGCCGTTCATGCTTCGAGGCTCACCCTGCGGGTTCGCACCTCAGCATGAGGGTTGTGGAGCAGCGGCCATCCGGAAATCATGCGAGCTCTATATCATAGTTCTCGATCACCGTATTGGCGATCAACTTTTCGCACATGGCTTTGGCGGTGGTGAGCGCCTTGGCTGGATCGGTTTCGGCGACGTCGATTTCAAAGTACTTGCCTTGGCGCACATGCTCCACGCCCGCGAAGCCCAGCGATCCCAAGGCGCCTTCGATGGCCTTGCCCTGCGGGTCGAGCACGCCCTTCTTGAGGGTTACTTTAATCTTGGCTTTCATTACGTATCGCTCTTCACCAATTTGGGGCGTGAGCGCTCAGGCTGTTCGTTGGCGGCGATAATGCCGAGCCGGCGCGCCACTTCGTGATAGGCCTCGACGAGGCCTCCCATGTCACGGCGAAAACGATCCTTGTCGAGCTTGTCGTTGGTCTTGATATCCCAGAGGCGGCAACTATCAGGGCTGATTTCGTCGGCCAGCACGATGCGCATCATGTCGTCGATTTCCTGGGGGCTCGCCCAGTTGAATGCCGTGATGTGCTCTTCGGAAACCATGGGATCGCCAAGCTCGTCGTTCTTGTGATAGAATTCGATGATGGAGCGAGGCAGGGTGTGGCCCTCTTCCAGTCCCAAACGCTTGGACAGCGAGCCCGCCGCCACATTGCGCACGACGACTTCGAGCGGAATGATCTCGACCTCGCGGACGAGCTGCTCGCGCATGTTGAGGGTGCGCATGAAATGGGTGGGCAAGCCCAGCTCGTTGAGCCTGGTGAAAATGTACTCGGAAATGCGCTGATTGAGCACGCCCTTGCCGTCGATCACGGCTTTCTTCTGGGCATTGAAGGCAGTGGCGTCATCCTTGAAATGAACGATGACAGTGCCGGGCTCGGGACCCTCATAGAGAATCTTGGCCTTGCCTTCGTAAATGCGGGTGCGCCGGCTGTTCATCTGAATAATCCTCATCAAAACCCTCAATCGCCCTTCCACACTAAGCCCGGAAGAGAACGCGCACCATACATATGTCCCGGAACCGGCAGGACCCGCCGGGAGGGTTTCTTACAAGAGTCCGTTGCAGCGCACAATGTCCATTGCTTTGAACCGGCCCACTAGCTATTTCAATGCCTCAAAGGAGATTTGCATGACGACATTCGACAAGCGCCAGGAAGGCTTTGAAAAGAAATTCGCTCTCGACGAGGAGCAGCGGTTCAAGGCCATGGCCCGCCGTAACAAGCTCTTGGGCCGGTGGGCCGCTGAAAAACTTGGGATTTCAGGCACCGAGGCCGAAGAATACGCCAAGGCCGTGGTCAGGGCCGACTTCGAGGAAGCGGGCGATGAAGATGTGTTTCGCAAGATCCGCGCCGATTTCGATGCAAAGAGCGTGGCCCAGTCGGATCACCAGATTCGCCGCACCATGGAGGAACTGATGCAAACGGCGGTGGACCAGGTCAAAGCCGGAAGTTAGGTGGCGGCGTCCAGCGACGGCCTGAGGGCGAGACTGGCGGGACAGAAACCGTTCCTGTTCTCATGGATGACACTCGCGGGCGCCGGTTTGGCCACACAGATGGCGCGGCTTCCCTTTGATGGCGTATGCCTCGACATGCAGCATGGCATGATCGGCTTTTCCGATGCCGTGGCAATGATAGCGGCGATCAACGGCGCCGGGCGGCCGGCGATTGTCCGGTGCCGGTGGAACGATCCAGGGCTTGTGGGCCA
>JBKKDI010000320.1:0-3081 GCA_046708645.1 Aestuariivirga sp. | reverse complement strand
CGATAAAGGATTCCAGGAATACGAAGGATTCGGGGCTGACGAAGCCTTGCCGCGTGGCGAAGAAACTGCCGGCGAACCCTGCAAACATGGCGCCGATGGCGAAGGCCGTGAGCTTGGTGCTGGTGGTATTGATGCCGAGCGACCGGCAGGCAATCTCGTCCTCGCGCAATGCCTCCCAGGCGCGGCCCACCGGCAGCCGGCGCAGCCGCATCGTTACGAAATTGGTGAACAGGGCAAGCACCAGGATGACGTAATAGAGGAAGATGATGCGATAGATGGGTTTGTGTTCGAGCCCGAAGAAGGCGGCAAACCCGCCTTCGCCCTCTATGAACGGTAGGCCGAAGAAGGAGGGGCGCGGAATGTTGCCGATGCCGGCCGGGCCGCCGGTAAAGTCGGACCAGTTGAGCAGGACGACACGGACGATTTCGCCGAAGGCAAGCGTCACGATGGCGAGATAGTCGCCGCGGAGCCGCAACACCGGAAAGCCGAGGATCACGCCCCAGAGCGCCGCCAGGACGCCAGCAATGGGCAATGTGATGAAGAAGGCCCAAGGGATAATACCGTCGCCGAACCAGGCCGGCAGATATACCGTGGACAGGAGCGCGTAGGAATAGGCGCCCACGGCGTAGAAGGCAACGTAACCCAGGTCGAGCAATCCAGCCAACCCCACGACGATGTTCAGCCCCCAGCCCAGCATGATGTAGGTAAGTATGAGTATGGCCAGATCGACGATGCGCCGGTCGACGCCGGGAATGAAGGGGAGGACTATCGCCACGACCACGAGGACCGGCGCCACATACTTGGTGAGATTCATGATTGGCAGAAGGGCGGCCGCGCTGGCCTTCCTTGGCTTGGCTGGCGGTTTGTTCCACACCAAAAGGTGGTAGGCGAGGCGCCCGGCTGCGGCGATGGCGGCGAACACCGCGACCATGCCCCAGCGTTGTTCCAGCGCCAGGCTGCCTGAGATGGCGAATGTCTTGAGGCCGAGAATTGGACCCAGAATGACGAAGGCGAGGATTGCCGTTAGCAACACATCCTTGGCGATGGCGGCAATTCGAAGTTCCCGGCCCTCAGCCATGCTACCGGTGGATTTGGGAGCTGTGGCCAAGCGCTAGACCTTTTCAATTTCGGGTTTACCGAGAATGCCCTGGGGCAGGAAAATCAGCACCGCCGCCAGCATGGCGAAGGCGGCGACGTCCTTATACTCAATACTGAAATAGGCCGACCAGAAAACCTCGATCAGACCGATGATGAGGCCGCCGATCATGGCGCCGGGGATTGACCCGATGCCCCCGAGAACCGCTGCCGTGAAGGCCTTGATCCCGGCGAGAAAGCCCACGTAGAAGTCGGTGACGCCGTAGTAGAGGAAAAACATGAGACCGGCGACGGCTGCGAGTGCCGCCCCCATGATGAAGGTAATGGAGATCGTCCGGTTGATGTCGATGCCCACCAGTGAAGCCATTTTCATGTCCTGCTCACAGGAACGCTGGGCCCGCCCGAGGTCGGTGCGGGTGATGATGGCGGTGAAGACCGCCATCAGAATGAGGGTCGTGACGATGATGAAAATCTGCATGTTCGACAGGCGGACGATGAATTCGCCCCGGTCGGCGGCGCGGCTCATGATTTCGTAGCCGCCGGTGACGATGGGCTGAAGAGGTTTAGGGCGTCCGTCCTGGGCAATGCGGACGAATTCCTGCAGCACAATCGACATGCCGATGGCCGAGATCAGCGGAGCCAAACGAAATGAGCCGCGCAACGGCCGGTAGGCGACGCGCTCAATGGTCCAGTTATACGCGGACGCAATGATCATGGCGATGAACACCACCAGGACCAGGGCCAGAATGATGGGGAACAGACCGCTGCCGCCGGTGAGCCCCAGGGCCACGATAGCGATGAGCGAGACGAAGCCGCCGACCATGAACACATCGCCATGGGCGAAGTTGATCATGCCGATGATGCCGTAAACCATCGTGTAGCCGATGGCGATGAGACCGTAGATGGAACCGAGTGTGATGCCGTTAATGAGTTGCTGGAGAAAATACTCCATGCGCCCCCCTTCCTGATACTCACGTGCGCCCCGCGGTTCTTGGATGATCGACCGCTTACGGGAGGGAGTCTTAGACTGGCCCGCAATTTTAGACAAGCTGGAGCGGTCCGGAGTTTTGACCGACCAATCAAAAATTGAGTTGACTATATGCCGAAGCGATATATGTGAGAGTGGCATATATCGAAACAACATAGAGATAGCGGAAAAATGAACATACGGACCCTATGCCTTGGCGTGCTCACCGTTGGCGAAGCCAGCGGCTATGAGATCAAGAAGGAGATCGAGGAGGGGTTTTTCAGCCATTTCATCGATGCAAGTTTTGGATCAATTTATCCGGCACTCATTCAGCTCCATGTGGAGGGTTTGCTGACGGTTCGCGCCGAAGAGCAGACGGGCAAACCTGACAAGAAGGTCTATGCCATCACCGAAGCGGGACGGCGGGCCCTGGCGAAGGCTATTGCTGTTGTACCAGCCAAGGACAAATACAAATCCGAATTCCTGTTCCAGATGCTGATGCAGCAGTTGCTCGCTCCTGGCGCCATGTTGAATGCAATCGATAAACAGCTCAGCGATTTGAAGGAAGATCTGGGCCGCATTGCCGAATGCCAGCGCAAGGAGCAGCCCCACGCGGGCGGGCATTTTGTCGCGGACTACGGCAAAGCCGTGCTGACAGCTGCTGTCATGTGCCTGGAGCAAAAGAAAGCCGAATTGTTACGCGAAATTCCCGCTACGGCGGCTGAGTAATACTGGAGTTTGCCAATCATGGTCCGTCGCAGTCTCTACCTTATCATTGCAACCGTCGTCCTCGGCGGCCTTGCGGCGCTGATCGCGTGGTATTCCTTCAGCTTCAAGCCGAAGATGCTGGCCGATGTCATTCTCGGTTCGCCCCAGCCCGCGCAAACCGTCTCGGCTGAGGCAGCCCGCACGGACAACTGGCAACCTCAGATCAGCGGGATTGGAACGCTCACTGCGGTCGATGGCATCGACATCACGCCGCAGGTGGGCGGCGTCGTCGAGAAGATCGAATTCGATTC
>JBKKDI010000319.1:0-40670 GCA_046708645.1 Aestuariivirga sp. | reverse complement strand
TGCAGGAGGATGTAAACATCCTCAAGCTCGGCCACCATCTTGTCGGCGTTGGTAATGAAGTAGGGCGAGAGATAGCCGCGGTCGAACTGCATGCCTTCGACGACTTCAAGCTCGGTCTCGGCGGTCTTGGCTTCTTCAACCGTGATGACGCCCTCGTTGCCGACTTTCTGCATGGCTTCGGCGATCATGTCGCCGATGTCCTTTTCGCCATTGGCCGAAATCGTGCCGACCTGGCCGATTTCTTCCGATGACTTGACCTTCTTGGAACGCTTCTTCACGTCCTCGACGGCCGTCTGCACGGCGAGATCGATGCCGCGGCGGAGGTCCATCGGGTTCATGCCGGCGGCAACCGCCTTGGCGCCTTCGCGCACGATCGCCTGGGCGAGCACGCAAGCGGTGGTCGTGCCGTCGCCCGCCACATCGTTGGTCTTCGAGGCGACTTCGCGCACCATCTGGGCGCCCATGTTCTCGAACTTGTCTTCGAGCTCGATTTCCTTGGCGACCGTCACACCGTCTTTGGTGGTGCGGGGCGCGCCGAAGCTCTTGTCGATGACGACATTGCGGCCCTTGGGGCCGAGTGTGACTTTCACCGCGTTGGCGAGAATGTCGACGCCGCGCAACATGCGCTCGCGCGCTTCACCGCCGAAGCGGACTTCTTTAGCAGCCATTATGCTACTCCTTTATTTGTTGATGGGTGAGAGAGGACGATCAAGCCGCCTTCTTGGTGGTGTTGGTGGCTGACTTTCCTTCGAGAACGCCCATGATGTCGCTCTCTTTCATGATCAGGAACTCGGTGCCATCGATCTTGACTTCGGTGCCCGACCATTTGCCGAACAGCACGATATCGCCTGCCTTGACATCGATCGGGGTCAGCTTGCCCGCTTCATCGCGGCCGCCCGGGCCCACGGCGATGATTTCGCCCTGCATGGGCTTCTCCTGGGCGGTGTCCGGAATAATGATGCCACCCTTGGTCTTGGTATCTTCTTCGACCCGTTTCACAACCACGCGGTCGTGCAGAGGACGGAATTTCATGCGCTAGCTCCTTGTTATAGCTTGGTTTTGAAGGTTTGGGCCGGATGAACCGGCATCTGCTGGCACTCAATAGACAAGAGTGCTAACAGCTGGCGCAGGACATAGGTCAGGCGGCGGCCAACGTCAAGAGCTGTATTCGCCCAAACGTGGTTAATTCCCTGGTCAGGCCACGCTATGAAGCTCGTCGCCGGGCAGTTCATCAAGCAACGTATCAAGTGTCACCAAAGCCCGGCGTAGACCATCCCGGCTGACATTGCCGCCAAAGCAGGCGCGTACACCCTGATCGTCCGCCCTACGGTCAATCGCAAATGCAGTGCCGGATGTGACCCTAACGCCGCGATCCTGGGCGGCGCGGGCGAAGTCGCCGGGTTGCCAGTGCTCGGGCAGTTTGAGCCAAAGGTAGGGCGCGCCGGGCTTGCACCGGATCGTCCGCTCCTTGAAAATGTCCAACGCCATGGCGCGGCGCGCGCCATTCTCGGCAATGATGGCGGCGAGGATTTTGTCCGCCGCTTCGCCTTCGATCCAGCAGCGCGCAACTTCCGCCGCAAGGCCAACGGCGCGCCCGCTCGCCACGGTTTGGTGGCGCATCAACATGTCGGTTTTTCCTGCAGGCGTTGCCACGAAGCCCACGCGAAGGCCGGGCGCCAATGTCTTCGAAATGCTGGTGACATGATACGTCCGTTCTGGAGCCAGCGTGAACAGCGTCGGCGGTTGGAGCCTTGGATCGAGCAGCCGGAAAATGTCATCTTCGATGATGGTAAGACCATAGCGCCGCGCAATATCGACGATGGCGTTGCGGCGCTCCAGGGACAGAGTGCTGGTTGTCGGGTTTTGCAGTGTCGGCACGAGATAGAGAATGCGGGCCTCTCCGGCGCGCGCAGCGCGGTCAAGGGCTTCTGGCACTAGGCCCCCATCATCCATCTCTATTGGCACGAGCGTAAGCCCCAGATGCCGGGCGATCGGTTTCAGGGTCGGATAGTTGAGGCCCTCGGCGAACAGCCTCTCGCCATGCTGACTCACGGCGGCGAGACAGGAAATGAGGGCCGCATGGGCGCCGGATGTTACCACCACTTGTTGCTCTGGAACCGTGATGCCGCTCCGTGCGAGCCAGGTGACGCCCATGGCGCGATGCAGGGGATGGCCCTCGGGTGGGGTGTAATCGAGAAGATCGATCCGCGAGGGCGATGACATGATGTGACGCAGGCCTTGATCTAGGTATTGCCGGTCCTGCACCAGCGGCGGTGAGGCGTGGGAGAGATCGATGAAATGCTCATCGTTCCCGCTGGCCGCCTGAAAAAGATGCGCCTGCGCTCCCGGCGCCCGAAGGAAACTGCCGCGCCCGACTTCGCCAACGAGAATCCCAAGCTTCTCCGCTTCGGCATAGGCTCGCGTGACGGTGCCTGTGGTGACGCCTAGCTTGTAGGCGAGATCGCGATGGGTGGGTAGCTGCTCTCCGGGTTTCAGCACCCCGTTCAGCAGATCGGCTCGCATGGCTTCGGCGATGGCGGCATAACGCGGGCGATTGGGAGCCAGTTGGGGAATCCAATTTGTCATGGTGACAAGATTTCCATTGATCGATATTGTCCCGATATAGTATACCTTTCGTCAGAGACATTCAAGCGGAATGAATCGAGACAATAGGGACAATTTGGGTGCTGCCATGCGCGATTACATTCGTAACGAAGCAATTTTCCGGGATGGGGCTTTTTCCTTTCCTCTGCTTCAGCGCATCATGCGCAATTGGCTCTCGCGCCGCTACCTCCGGAAACTGGAGGAGTTCGACGATTATATCTTATCGGACATCGGCCTGACCCGCGGCGACCTCCGTTATGGCCAGAGCCTGCCGCATGACGTGGATCCGATAGCCGAGATGATGCGCTTCCGTGATCGCTGTTCACCGCGGGGGCAACGCCACAAATAGGCCGCCCGACAAGGGCGGCCCAAACTCCTGGCGTTCATTCCTCAGATATTTTTTTTGGACATCTCGTCTGCAATGAAGTCAGCCTGACGGATGGCAAGCGCCACAATCGTTAGCGTCGGATTTTCGGCGGCCCCCGTGGTGAACTGGCTGCCGTCGGAAATGAACAAATTCGCGATGTCGTGGGTCTGGCCATGCTTGTTGACCACGCCGTCCTGAGGCTTCTCGCTCATCCGGTTGGTGCCGAGATTGTGGGTCGAGGGATAGGGTGGGGTGCGGATGGTCCTGAGTGCCCCCACCGCATCATAGACCGCCGAGCCCTGCTTGAAGGCATGTTCGCGCATGGCGAGGTCGTTGGGGTGATCGTCGAAATGCACATTGGGAACGGGCATGCCGTACTGGTCTTTCTCGGTTAAGTGCAGGCTCACCCGGTTCGTCTCCTGGGGCATGTCCTCGCCCACCAGCCACATGCCGGCCATGTGATCATAGGCGTCGAGGGCCGTGGAGAAGTCGCGGCCCCAGGCGCCCGGGTTGAGGAACGCCGCCATGAATGGCAGTCCGATCGACAAGGTCTCCATTTCGTAGCCACCGGCAAAGCCGCGCGCGTTGTCATGGAGGGCCTCGTCCTGGATGATGCCGGCCATGGTGGTGCCGCGATACATGTAGACCGGCTTCTCGAAGGTGGCATAGACCGAGCCGGTCATGTGCCGCATGTAGTTCTTGCCCACTTGTCCGGATGAATTGGCCAGTCCGTCGGGATATTTGGCGGACGCCGAATTCAACAGGAGGCGCGGGCTTTCGATGGTGTTGCCGGCGACGCAGACGGCGCGAGCCTTCTGCTGGTGCTGGTTGCCGTCCTTGTCGGCATAGACGACGCCGGTGACTTTGCCGCTGTCGTCATGCTCGATCTTGAGCACGTGTGATTGGGCACGCACTTCGAGATTGCCGGTGGCCTCGCCCTTGGGAATTTCCGCAACCAGCGTCGACCATTTGGCGCCCGACTTGCAGCCCTGGAAGCAGAAGCCGATCTGCTGGCAGGCGCCGCGGCCGTCGCGGGGTTCGGAATTGATCGACATGTTGCCGGTGTGCACTTCCTTGTAGCCGAGCTTCTTGGCGCCGGCCTCGAACACCTTGTAATTGTTGCTGCCCGGAAGCCGGGGGATGCCGTTTGTACCGGTGGTGCCCATCTTGTTTTCGGCCTTGTCGTAATAGGGCGCCATGTCATCGTGGCCGATTGGCCAGTCCATGAGATTGGCGCCGGCAATCGCCCCATAGGTCGTAAGCGCTTTCCACTCGTGGGGTTGGAAGCGCAATGATGCGCCGGCCCAATGGGTGGTCGAGCCGCCGACCGCCTTGACGATCCAGGCAGGCAGGCCGGAGAAATCCTTGGCGACCCGCCAGGTGCCCGATGTGGTGCGCTTGTCGAGCCAGGAAATCTGCACGAAGCTGCCCCACTCGTCGTTCTGGAAGTCCTCCGTCTCGTGGCGCGCGCCCGCTTCCAGGCAGACCACCTTGATGCCCTTCTGGGCCAGTTCATTGGACAGCGTTCCGCCGCCAGCACCGGAGCCGACGACGACGACAACGCTCGAATCGTTCTGATCGAAAGTAGCCATTGTGCAATCTCCCTTAGGTCAGCCAGTTGATGTCGTTGAAGCCGCGGTTGACGTAGCCGCCCTTCGAGGCGCTTTCGCCCTCGTAGCCGAAGATCGGCCAGACTTCCTGGTTGTTGTAGATGCCGGTCACCATGGCGCCGCGGATCTTCTGGAAAAAGGGGCTGTCCTGCTTTTCGATTTCCTTAAGAACGGCGACACGGTCTTCTTCCTTGGCGATGGTGGCGTATTTGCCGTGGCCCATGCGCTCCGAAATACCGTCGAGTTGTGCGACGCCTTTTTCCAGCATCTCCTTGGCTGCCGCATCGTCCTTGGCGGCGGCGTCGATCCCTTCGATCACCTTGGCGTAGTGCTGGTCGGTGAGCTTGTCGTGCGGATAGATGTCGCGCGCCATCTTGACCAGGGTGGCGAAGTTTTCCGCCGAGACGGCAATAGGCACCGCCGCCCAGGTCTTGCCGGTCATCGCGGCGTTGGGCGCCATCGCCACCACCGCCGCCGTTAAGCTGCCTGTCCGGAGCAAGGTCCGGCGGGATATTTTTGGTGTCCTGTCAATCAGTCTCATTTTTTCCTCCACTTTCATCTTATGTGTATCTGCCGTGCCGTTGCAGCACCTCGATCTTGTAACCGTCGGGGTCAGCCACAAAAAAGAACTTGGCCATCAGCGCTCCGTCGCGATGGAACTCCTTAATCGGGTTCGGATTGAGGCCGAGCGTCTCGAAGCGCCTGTGTTCGGATTCGATGTCACTGACCAAAACCGCCAGGTGCCCGTAGCCGGTACCATGCGTATACGCCTCGGTCCGGTCGTGATTGATCGTCAACTCGACCTCGAAGTCGTTCTCATCGTTCTTGAGGTAGACGAGGGTGAAGCCGTCGAAGCCGTAACGGTCCTTCACCTTGAGGCCGAAGGCCTTGCCGTAGAATTCAACGGACTTTGCTTCGTCCATCACGCGGATCATCGTATGTGTGGCTTTCGCCATGATCGTTCCTTCTAGTTGCCGGTGTTGGCGAGGAGATAGTCGATGATAAGTTTGCGCTTGGCGGGGTCCTTCTGTTTGTAAACCGACATCAGCGTGCCGGGCACCAGCGCCTTTGCGTCGGTCAGCCAGAGGTCGAGCTGTTCCGGCGTCCATTGCCAGCCCGCCGCCTTGAGGCCGGCGGAAAACTTGTAGCCGTCGAGCGTGCCGGCTTTGCGTTGAAAAAGTCCGTGCAGGTTGGGGCCCTGGCGCGGCGAGGCCGCCGGGTCGATCGAATGACACGCGCCACAGTGATTCTTGTATAGTTTCGCGCCCGGGTCGTCGGCGCACATGGCCGGGTTGGCCACGACGACCCATAAAAACAACGCAGATATTGCCGGCCGCTGCCACATTTCGCTTCCTTGGAATCCCGTTCTAGCGGGCCGAGAAGCCACAGTGGTATTAGTGGAATACTACGCCGCCGCCTGGGTTTCCGCTCGCAACCGCGAATGATCGAAATCGCGCGCCAGATAATTGAGGCAGCAGCACCGCAACAGCGACGCAAAATTACTAACCTCGCCATGGATTTCCAGCGCCTCTTCATAGAGCTGGGTCAAAAAGCGGGCCAGCGGCATTCCCTGCCCAGCAGCAATTTCCTCGACGATAAGCCAGAATTTCGCCTCAAGGCGGACGCTCGTGGCATGGCCCATAAGCCGTACCGACCGCGTTTCGTGGGCATAATTACCAGGATCCTGCCCCGCAAAAATGTGACACATTGTGTGGGCCTCCTTCTAGTGAACGGCTGACCGATATGTAATCGTCACATAACCGGGACGCCCTTGCAAGCCTCGCTTGGCCGCTATCTTTCTGCTAATGACAGTCGAGCAGTTGAGGAGTGATCGATGAACAAACCGCAGATGCACGCCGGAGCCACGGCCTGGGAGCCGTCACCCAATAATCTTGAGCCGTTCTGGATGGGCTTCACGCCCAACCGCGCCTTCAAGCAGCGTCCACGCATGATCGCCCGCGCCAAGGATATGCATTATTACGATATGTCAGGCCGCGCCGTCCTCGATGGCACCGCTGGGCTGTGGTGTTCTAACGCGGGTCATTGCCGGGGGCCGATTGTCGAGGCGATTCAGAAATCCGCCGCCGAACTCGATTTCGCGCCGACCTTCCAGTTCGGCCACCCCAAGGTGTTCGAGCTTGCCTCGCGCCTGTCCACCATGGCGCCCGGTGACCTGAATTATGCGTTCTTTTGCAATTCGGGATCGGAAGCAGCGGATTCAGCACTCAAGATCGCACTCGCCTATCAGCGGACAATCGGCCAGGCGAGCCGCACCCGGCTCATCGGCCGCGAACGCGGCTATCACGGCGTGAACTTCGGCGGCATTTCGGTGGGCGGCATGGTTGCCAACCGCAAGATGTTCGGCGCCATGATCGCCGGCGTCGACCACCTGCCGCATACCTACAATCGCAAGGAACAGGCCTTCAGCCGGGGCGAACCCGAATGGGGCGTGCATCTGGCCGATGAACTCGAACGTCTCGTCGTCCTGCACGATGCCTCCACCATCGCCGCCGTTATTGTCGAGCCCATGGCAGGATCGACCGGTGTGCTGCCGCCACCCAAAGGTTATCTCAAGCGCCTGCGCCAGATTTGCGACAAGCATGGCATCCTGCTGATTTTCGATGAAGTGATCACCGGCTTCGGGCGCTTGGGCCACGCCTTCGCGGCTGAACGTTTCGGCGTCATCCCCGACATGATCACCTTCGCCAAGGGTGTGACCTCCGGCGCCGTGCCCATGGGCGGAGTCTTGTGCCGCCAGCATATCTACGATGCCTTCATGAACGGCCCCGATCATGTGATCGAATTGTTCCACGGCTATACCTACACGGGCCATCCGATTGCCGCCGCCGCCGGTGTTGCCACCATGGATGTCTACCGGGACGAAAATCTGTTCGAGCGCGCCCGCAAGCTGGAGAAGGTCTGGGCCGATGCCGCCTTCACCCTCAAGGGTCAGCCGCTCGTCGAGGACATCCGCACCATCGGCATCGTCGCGGGGATTGACCTCAAGCCCATCGACGGCAAGCCGGGCCTTCGAGCCTACAAGGCCATGGAAAACGCCTTCCATGATCATGGCCTGATGATACGGATCTCCGCCGACACAATCGCACTCTCGCCGCCGCTGATCGTCAGCGAAAACCAGATCGACGAGATATTCACGGGCAAACTGCCGAAAATCCTGGCATCTGTGGCCTGAGTCTGGACAGATAGGACATGGCCACAAGCCGGTGAGTCGGATAATCTCCGGCGGCACAGATTCATTAGTTGCAGCGGGGTGCCGGTCTATGCACGGGCGGGAATGGCCAGCGATCATTGGAATTGCTATGTTTGCGCTGGTGGCCGTGGGCAGCGCCATTTTCATACTGGCGAGCGGACAAGTCCAAGCCCCGTTGATCGCCGGTGCGGTGCTTGTGGTGGCCACTGGTCAGGCGCTGGCACTCATTGTCCAATGGATGCGCAACGGGGGTTTCGATGAAGAACTGTCGGAACAGGGCCGAAAAATTCGTTCAATGTCAGAAGAGATTGCGTCGGCCGCCGATCACATGGAATGGATGAAAAAACAAATCGCTCAGCCTATCGGACGTCCGTTAGAAGAGCTTACGAAGGAGGTGCGCACTCTCCGGGATAAGGTCCAGGCGCTTACTCAAGATATAGCAAACAATCGCCCGGCTTCCGCTGAACTCCTCCATGGTGCAAGTAGTGAAGCGCTTAAACCGGCAACCGCGAAACAGAACGCTGCCACCGATGAACGGCTGGATTTTCTGTTGGAGCCGGTCGTTGAACTCTCCACCGGGATGACGGTTCACTACCGGGCTCGCGTTAATATGGTGAACCAGGCGGGTGGCGAAATCGCTTATGAGGAAATGATCCGCAAAGCCGATGACGGAGGGGTGAGGGCAGCGCTCGATGTTCACTTAGCCAGGCTGGCAGTGCCGGTGTTGCGGCGCCTGCGGACCAAACACCCGGCAATGTGTCTGCTGCTGCCGCTCGGCGCCGCAACCCTTAAAACCCAAGAGGACGTTGCCCGGCTAATCCAGGTGATGGACGCCGACTCCGAAACCTCGCGCGGCATCGTGTTAGAAATTGCCCATGGCAATCTTGCAGGATTGGAGGCTGCCGGTATCGAGGGATTGGCCAAGCTCGCCCGTCTCGGTGTCAAGATGGCCCTGTCGCAGGTTTCAATTGCCGGACTGGATCTGGCGTCCCTCCGCCAACTGGGTGTGCGCTTTCTCGATATTGCCGCGGCCGGCTTGAATACGAAGCCGGAACCTGCTCCGGCCTGGGTCGAATTCGCCCAATTTGCCCGCGCCATGCAGTTCCAGATGATTGTGGGTGGAGTCGAATCCGCAAGTCAGGCGGAAAAGGCCTCACACATTGCGCGTTTTGGCTATGGATCCTATTTCGCGCCGCCAAGGCGGGTTCGCGCCGAGGCCGGACTGGCCGCAGGCGCCAATCGTACGCAGGCGGCCTGAACACCCCCATGCAGGAATTGTCGGCGCGCTATCCGGTCTGGTTTTGTGACATTTGGGGTGTTGTTCACAACGGAATTGTGCCTTTTACACCGGCCATCGATGCGTTGAGCAAGCATCGCCACAACGGCGGTACCGTTATCCTGGTTAGCAATTCGCCGCGAACGAGTGCCGGTGTTGAACGGCAGCTCTTAGGAATCGGCGTTGATCCGGCGAGCCATGATGCAGTTGTGACATCGGGCGACGTGACCCGCACTCTCGTGGTGAGCCATGGATGCCGTAAAATCTATCATCTGGGTCCAGCGCGCGATCAATCCATTTTCCACGGTCTTGATGTAATCCGTGCACCGCTTTCCGAGGCTTCCGCGGTGCTGTGTACCGGACTCTTCGACGACTTCAACGAAAAGCCCGAAGACTATAAGCCACTGCTCAACGACATGCTGACGCTCAGCCTCCCAATGATCTGCGCCAATCCGGACAAGACGGTGCGAAGAGGCGACCGCATTCTTTACTGTGCCGGTAGCCTGGCCGAGGCCTACGCTGCGATGGGTGGCGCTGTTCTGATGGCAGGCAAACCCTATCGCCCCATATACGATCTCGCCATGCGGGAAACCGCGAGGATTCGTGGTGACGCCGTTGCCCTCACTCGGATATTGGCGATCGGCGACGGTCCAGAAACCGACATAAGGGGGGCGGCTGCCTATGGCGTCGATGCCGTCCTTGTTACAGAAGGACTGGGCGATGCAGATGCTGCAGGTAGTCGACTGGAACACGATGTGAAACGTGCCTTTCCCGCTGCCCGGATAATCGCCACGATGCGCCAGCTCGCCTGGTCAACAGAGGTTATGTAATGAGGTTGCTCGCCCATGACGCGGTACCTCCGGACCTGAAAGGTGCCGTCGTCGCCATCGGCAATTTCGACGGCGTCCATCGCGGCCACCAGAAACTTCTCGATGTGACCCGTGGCAAGGCGGCAAGTGAGGCCAGGCCCTGGGGCGTGCTCACGTTTGAACCGCACCCCCGAACGTTTTTCAAGCCAAGCGAGCCGGTGTTTCGCCTCACCCCTGGCCCACTCAAGGCGCGGCTTATTTCAGCGCTTGGCGCATCCTTCACCGTGGTGCTGGATTTCAACCGCGAGTTCTCCTCGCTGGAAGCCGCCAATTTCGTGGCGCGCCACCTCGTCGAGCGGCTTGGCGTTGCTCATGTGGTGACGGGCTATGATTTCCATTTCGGACGAGGCCGCAAGGGCAGTCCCGCCTCGATGGTGGAGTTCGGCGCCACCCATGGCTTCGGCGTCAGCATCGTCGAACAAGTGACCGACGAAGGGGACTTGCACTCGCCATTCTCATCAAGTTCCATTCGCCAAGCCCTCCGCCACGGCCATATGGCCGATGCCGCCCGCGAGTTGGGCTACCATTGGATGGTCATGGGCGAAGTTGTCAGGGGCGATGGCCGCGGGCGCACTATCGGTTTCCCCACTCTCAACATTTTGCTGGAACCGGGTGCGGAGCCGTTCCGCGGCATCTACGCGGTTCGCGTGCGCGATGCCGAAGTCAGAGGTGTGGTGGCCTGGGAGGGTGCTGGATATTTCGGTGACAGGCCCACCTTCGACACGGCCCGCACTTTCCTTGAAGTCTATCTTATCGGCTTTTCGGGCGACCTCTATGGCCGGAGTCTGTTGGTCGAACTCGTCGATCTGATCCGGCCCGACCGCCGGTTTGATTCAAGTGCGGATCTTAGCGCGCAGATGCACAAGGATTGCGCCGAAGCGAAGCGCCGGCTTGATCTCCTTGCCGCCGCCAATCCGCTCACCGCCTATCCCCTGGGCCGCCTGCAACAGGACGGGATGCTGTAAAGTTTTTACTGAAACGCCTTTGCGCGGCCCATGCTTCGAGGCTTGCTACGCTCGCACCTCAGCATGAGGATGGTTAAACCCCTCACCCTGAGGTGCGAGCGTAGCGAGCCTCGAAGGGCCTTGGTCAAGGCCCGGTTAAGGGCTCTTGTGCGGGCCTCAGCCCCGCCCCTTTGCTCCCTCCACGGTAGGATCGAGCAGGCGGTGCAGGTGGACGATAAAATACCGCATCTGCGCGTTGTCGATGGTTTCGCGCGCCTTGCCGAGCCATGCTTTATGGGCTGCTGCATAGTCGGGATAAAAACCCACGACATCAAGCGCCGACAGATCCTTGAAATCGACCCTCTTGAGATCGTTCAATTCCCCGCCAAAGACCATGTGAAGGAGTTGTTTCGTCATGATGCCCTCAGCGCTTGAATGATGCTTGCATGGCGTTGGCCGCCCGCTGCGATCATGCCGTGCTGCCATGCCTGCGGGCGGTTGTAAACATAGCTGCGGCCGGAGAGGTCGCCAGCCAGCCCATGGGCCTCATGAACGATCAAATCGCCCGCCGCAAGGTCCCAGTCATTCTTGTTGCCGAACGATACGGCGGCGTCGAACCGGCCCGAGGCCACGAAGGCAAGTCGCAATTGCAGCGGCAATGTGCCCGAAACGTCGGCAAGGATTCCGCGATCAAGGAGCGCCGCAAGCGATTTGCGTGTACCCACCACATGAGCCCCTGCCAGGGTAGGGGTGTCGCAAATGCTGATGGCCTCGCTGTTCATGCGGGCACCCCGGCCCACTACGGCCGAATAGAATTCCTCCTGCACTGGCCGGTAGATAGCGGCAGCCGTGGGCCGGCCCGCCGACACGAGTGCGGCGGCGATGCACCATTCGCTGCCGCCATTCACGAATGCCCGTGTGCCATCGATCGGATCGGCCACCCAGACATTCTCGCAGGTCAGCCGTTCCTCGCTGTCGGGAGTTTCTTCCGACAGCCAGCCATAGGTGGGCCTCGCCGCCTGGAGTTTGCCGCGCAATAATTCATCGACGCGTACATCGGCCTCGCTCACGGGGGAACCATCGGTTTTCGACCAGCGCCGCACATTTTGGCCAAACATGGTCAGAGCCAGGGCGCCCGCCTCGCGCACCGCTTCGAACAGAAGCTCCGCATCCCGCTTCAGACGTTCAGAGCCCGGCAATCGTCAACCCTTCTACCCGGCACGTGGGCGCATTGACACTCGTGCGGAATTCGAGGTCGTTGGCGGGAGTCACGTTGAGGAACATGTCCTTCAAGTTACCGGCGATGGTAATTTCACTGACCGGATAGGTGAGTTCACCGTTCTCAATCCAGAAGCCGGAAGCCCCCCGGCTGTAATCGCCTGTCACCATGTTAACGCTCGAACCGATCATTTCGGTCACGTAGAGGCCCCGAGCGACGTCGCGAAGGAGATCGCTGTGCGACACTTCACCTTCCTTCAAATAGACATTGGATACGCCTGAATCATGACCTGTCGCCGCGAGACCAAGCTGCCGCGCCGAACGCAGATCGAGCAGCCATGTGGTCAGTACACCGTTACCGATAATATCCCGCTTAGCGCGCGCTATGCCATCACCATCAAAGACCCGGGAGCCCAGCCCCCTCGGAATGAAGGGATCCTCGACAATCGTGATGCCAGCCGGAAATATCCGCCTGCCGAGACTATCCTTCAGAAAACTCGTGCCGCGGGCGATTGCCGATCCGGTGATGGCGCTCAACATATTGTGGATAAGACTCGATGCAACTCGCTGGTCGAAGACGATCGGCACCGCCTGCGATTTGACTTTGCGGGAATTGAGCCTCCGTGAAGCCCTGCGGCCAGCTTCGAGGCCCACCGACTCCGGAGAGCGCAGATCGTCCAAATGAATGGCAGAAGAGTAGTCATAGTCGCGTTCCATCGCCGTGCCTTCGCCGGCAATTGCGGAGACACTCAACGAAAGTCCGGTACGCCGGTAGCCTCGCGCGAAACCATTGGAGATGACGAGCGCTGTGCAGCGGTCGCTCGACGAAGCGCTGGCGCCGCCCGATTTGCTCACCCCTGAAACACTTAAGGCTGCCTGTTCCACGTCACGCGCCATGCGCTCAAGCCCGGCGGCATCGGGAAGCCGCTCAGACACAAGATCGAGATCGGGAAAAGACTTCGCGAGCAGTGCCGGTTCGGCAACGCCTGCGTAGGGATTGGGCGGAGCCAGCCGCGCTATGGCAAGCGCATTCTCCGTCAGGCGGTGGATCGCATCCTTCGTGAGGACGCTTCCCGAAATCGCGGCGGAGGATTTGCCGCTGAACACGGTGAGACCAATACGCCGTCCTTCCGCGCCTTCCAGCTTTTCAATTCTCCCGTCGCGTATTTCCACATCCGTGCTGCGGCCGTCAGCAACGGATGCTTCCGCCCCATCGGCGCCGAGCTTTCGGGCGTAAGCCACGGCATCGCCGGCAATATTCAGGAGTTCTTCGATCATGAAATGAGGAGGTCCAGCAAAAGTGCGATGGTGATGATCAATCCAAATATGCGGTTGGAACGGAAAATTTCAAGGCAGCGTTCGGGATCGCTCGCATTGAAGCGCCGCAGCTGCCATACCGCGTGGAGAGCAGCCCCGGCGATTCCTATGTAACCAATGAACGAAGCTCCGGCCAGCCACAGCGCGAAACCAAGGAGCACTAGCGACATGGCGAAGAAAAACACCAGCCAGGGTAAACTCGCATCGCCGAATTTCAGCGCTGTCGATTTAACGCCGATCAGTATGTCGTCTTCCTTATCCTGGTGAGCGTAGATGGTATCGTAAGCGAGCGTCCAGAAAATTCCTCCAAGATACAGAAGAACGGGCGGCCAAGAGAGGCTGGCGTGAATGGCGCTCCAACCAACCAATGCCCCCCAGTTGAAGGCAAGGCCCAAGAACAATTGCGGCCAGTAAGTTAGGCGCTTCATGAAAGGATAGATCGCGGCGAACGCGAGCGATGAAATCCCCAGCATGATCGTGAACCGGTTGAACTGCACGAGCACCACCAGCCCCACCAGGCATTGGGCAATCAGAAATACAATTGCCTGACCCACACTCACCTGGCCGGAAGGAATAGGACGCGACCGGGTGCGCGCCACCTGGCCATCTAAATCGCGGTCGATAATATCGTTCAAGGTGCAGCCGGCGCCACGCATGACAATGGCGCCAATAAGAAACAGCAAGGCATACCAAAGATGAGGCCGGCCGCCGCCGCCGGCGAGCTGGGCCAACAATAGTCCCCACCAGCAGGGCAAGAGCAGCAGCCACCAGCCGATCGGCCGTTCGAGCCGTGCCAGCCGCGCGTAGGGGCGCAACGCATGCGGCAGATAGTGGTCAGCCCAATGGCCGCGGAGCGCATCGGCAACCGGGATATCTTGCTTGCTGGTCTCGCCCATGGGCGCGGTGTACATCAGGCCACCCATGAAAACCACTCCTCGCCTTTATGTGGACGAAGCACTCGGTGCCGTCAGCGATATCCCGCTCTCGCGCGAGCAGGCCCACTATTTGACGGGCGTGCTTCGGCTTGGCGGGGGCGATCCGGTGCGCGTTTTTAACGGTCGGGATGGCGAATGGCTTGGGCATCTCAAACTCGCGAAGAAGTCCGTAAGCATCCATTGCGCCAGGCTCACGGCTGATGTGAAACCGCCGCCCGATATCGACTATATTTTCGCGCCACTAAAGCATGCGCGCCTCGACTATGTGGTGCAGAAGGCAACCGAGCTTGGCGTCCGCAGGTTGCGCCCCGTGATCACCGCCCGCACCATCGCCGGGCGCGTCAACCTCGAACGCATGCGCGCCAATACAATCGAGGCCGCCGAACAGTGCAATCTCGTCTTCGTGCCGGAAATCGCCGAGCCCGAAAAGTTGGAGAAGGTGCTGGCCGAGTGGGACAAGGGCAGGGCGCTCATTTATTGCGACGAGACCGCCGCGGTAGCCGATCCCCTCGTGGCGCTGAAGGGCTTGCGCCCGCCCGCCGCCGTTCTCGTCGGGCCCGAGGGTGGGTTTACCCAAGCCGAGAAGGCCTTGCTCAAGTCCTGTGTTTTCGTCACGGCGATTTCCATGGGTCCCCGTATTATGCGCGCCGATACGGCGGCGGTGGCCGCCCTGGCGCTGGTGCAAGCCGCCATGGGCGATTGGCATCAAGAAACCTGATCGATCACCTTCCAATCTTTGACTTGCCGGATGGAAAGCCTGCGCCTAAATCCATGTGCCCGAAACAACCAGGATTCAATCCGTGAGCGGACCGGCCCCCGATACACTTGAGGCGCGTGCGCCCATCGAGACCAAATCCCAGCTCATCGGTTATTTCGCCTCGGGATCGAAACCCCGCGAAGACTGGCGGATCGGCACCGAACACGAGAAGTTTCCCTTCCTCACCGATACATTGAAGCCGGTTCCCTATGATGGCCAACGCTCCATTCGCGCTTTGCTTGAAGGTCTTCGCGACCGCTTCGGTTGGCGCGGCGTCTATGAAGGGAATAATATTGTTGCCCTATCCGATCCAAGGGGCCTCGGGAACATCTCACTCGAGCCCGGCGGCCAGTTCGAACTGTCCGGCGCACCGCTCAAAACCGTGCACGACGCCTGCGAGGAGGTGCATGAGCATCTCGACCAGGTCCGTGAAGTGGGCGATGCGCTGGGCATCGGCTTCCTGGGACTTGGCGCGTCACCTGTTTGGACGAGAGCCGAAACCCCGATGATGCCCAAGGGCCGCTACAAGATCATGGCGCCTTACATGGACAAGGTCGGCAAATATGGCCGCGACATGATGTTCCGCACCTGTACCGTTCAGGTGAACCTCGACTTCGGTTCCGAAGCAGACATGGTAAAGAAACTGCGCGTGTCACTGGCGCTCCAGCCCATCGCAACGGCACTCTTCGCCAATTCGCCATTCCTTGAAGGCAAGCCCAACGGATTACTGTCGTTCCGCTCCGAAGTCTGGCGCGATACCGACAATCAACGCGCCGGCATGTTGCCCTTTGTTTTCGAGGAAGGCATGGGTTTCGAGCGCTACGTCGATTACGCCCTCGATGTTCCCATGTATTTCGTCATGCGCGAGGGGCGATATATCAATGCGGCGGGCGAGAGTTTCCGCAAGTTTCTCGCAGGCAAGCTTCCCCAGCTTCCGGGTGAGAAGCCAGTGTTGAAGGATTGGTCCGATCACATCACCACAATCTTCCCGGAAGTCCGCCTCAAGACATATCTTGAGATGCGCGGCTGCGATTCAGGGCCATCACGCCGGCTTTGCGCCCTGCCGGCCCTGTTCGTGGGCCTTCTCTACAATCAGTCCTCGCTCGATGCGGCCTGGGATCTGGTGAAAGGCTGGACAAAAGCTGAGCGCCAATCACTTCGCGATGCCGTACCCCGTCTTGCCCTGAGAGCGAAGATTGCTGGCCGAACGGTGCAGGACGTTGCAAAGGATGTTTTGGCGATCTCGCGTGCAGGTCTCGAGGCACGGAACGAGCAGGGCTGCAAGGGCAAGACCGAAGCGGCCTTTCTCGATGTGCTCGATGAAACGGCGGCAACCGGCAAGACGGCGGCTGAGAATCTTCTCGACCTCTACCATTCCTCATGGAACGGCAACATCGAGCGTGTCTTCCGCGACTACGCCTATTGAAGTGAGAAGTGGCCGGGCTTGCGCAGCAGCGCCTCCGCATTCGCCGCGATTTCGCGGACGATTTCGCCGGCGGGCCTGATATCGTGAATGAGGTCCAGTCCTTCGCCCGCGAACACCACGGCAGTGCTCACATCACCTTCGCGCATGGCTGACCAGAATCGCTCCTTCTCCGCGTCGATGCGGGAGGCAAGCTCCGCTTCGCGCCCATGCCAGGCGGCGGTGAAGTCGTTGGCCAGCGCCCGGCCCGAATAGCCCTCCGGCCAGTCAAGTTCCCGGATGATATCGAAAATGCGCGTGCGCATCGTGGTATCGCCGCTGGATTTGAGGAGAAGCTCCTTGACGTTGTTATGCCCGAGCGCCTCGGGCGTTGCCCAAAATCGCGTCCCGATCAAAGCTCCGCTGGCGCCTAGCATCAGCGCCGCGGCAAGCCCCCGCCCATCCGCGATGCCGCCTGCGGCAAGAATTGGAATGGGATGAACCGCATCCACCACTGCGGGAACGAGAGCGAAGGTCGCGCGTTTCTGCGCGCCATGGCCGCCTGCTTCCGTGCCTTGTGCAACAATGATATCGGCACCCGCGTCGGCCGCCCGGCGCGCCCCCTCAACATCCTGCACCTGGCAGATGAGAAGCGTCCCCGCAGTCTTGATCTTGTGGGCGAATTGCATCTCATCGCCGAAGGAGATGAAGAACGCGACAGGTTTGCGATCCAGCGCCTGATCCAGAAGCTCGGGAAACTGCGCCAATGACCAAGTGATATAGCCCACGCCGACGCGGGCATTGCCGGCGGCGCGAAACTCTCTCCATAAAGTCGTGTCCGCCATACCCGGCCTTCGGGTTTCCGTAACCGCCGCCAATGATGCCGAGACCGCCTGCCTCTGTCACTGCTGCCGCGAGTTTGCCTCCGGAGACACCACCCATGGGAGCAAGCACGATTGGGTGAGTGATGCCCAGAAGCTTCGTAACCGCAGTCGAAATCATGACTTTACTCTGCCGCCATCACCGGGCGTTGCAGGTTCGACAGGCTTTCGGTGACGTGGCGGGCCAAAGCCTCGATGGCGGAGTTGGGCTGCCCCGGTTTGCGCACCAGTCCGATGTCGAAGGTGCCCAGCGGCGGGAAGCCGTCCTTTTCAGTCAGCACCCGCATGCCGGGCCTCAGGCAAAGCTCGGGCACAGCACCCACGGCAAGGCCCGTCTGCACCGCTGCGTTGACCGCATTGGAATTGGGACTCGAATAGGCGACGCGGTATTTCCGTCCCATTTCATCGAGCTTCTTCAGCACGGCACTCCGCCATCCGCATCCCGCGTGCGCCAGCGCAACTGGCAGCACCTCCAGCAGGTGAACGCTGTGCCGCGTCGATGTGACCCAAACCAGGGGTTCGCGGCGCACCGGCTCGTCGCTTCTGATATCGCAGCCAAAGGTCACCATGGCGAGATCCATGTCGCCGCGTTTTACTCGCTCGACCAGCGTTGAACTCGACAGGCAATCGACATCGACCGTCACCATGGGATGAGTGCGCGAGAAACGCGCCAGGATTTCCGGCAGAAACTTGTCGGCGTAGTCGTCCGGAGTGCCGAAGCGGACCGTGCCGGTAAGTTCGGGGCGGGTGAAGGCCGAAACCGCCTCGTCATTGATCGCCACCATGCGGCGGGCATATTCGATGAGCCGTTCGCCGTCGGGCGTGAATCGGCTGGCCCGGCCATCGCGGGCAAACAGCGGCCGGCCCAGCAATTCTTCCAGACGTTTCATTTGCATGGAAACGGCCGACTGGGTTTTGTGGACCTCCTCGGCGGCGCGGGTAAAGCTGCCCGTGTCGGCGATAGCGAGAAAGGTCTTCAACAGATCAATGTCGAGGTTGGCGATCATGGGTTCAATCCATCAGTTATAGTGATGGATACTATAAAATACATTCGTTAGACAAATCAATAGAAATCTTCCAAATAGAGTCATCACACCGTGATTGCTGCCGCTTTTAGGTGGCGTGAAGTGGGAAGAATGGGTCTTCCCGCCATAGAGGAGGATTGTGCCATGAGAGATTACACTTTGACCCGCGCCCTATCTATCGGTGAAGCCGGCAAGAGGTCGCTCATCACCCGGTTGTTCCGCAACTGGCTTGCCCGCCGCTCAGTGGCGCGGTTGCAGGCCTATGATGACTATATCCTGCGGGATATTGGTGTGGCGCGCGAGGATATTGCCTGGGCGGCGGGCTTGCCGCTCACGGTGAACGCCGCGCTGGGGCTTGAAGAACGCTCATTCCGGCGATCCTGTAAGCTGCGAGGACGGACATGATGCCGAAGATGACGGAACCGATGGCAGTCCCCGCCAATACTCCCTCGGGGCCTGCCACGGTTGCGCCATACAAGGCAAAAGGAATGGTCCCAAGCGTTGCCTTTCCCCAATTGAACCAGGTCGAGAGATTGGGGCGCCCCAGATTGTTGAAGGCCGCATTCGCTACGAACTGGGCACCGGCGAAGGCCCAGCTCGCGGCGATGAAGGTGCAAAAGAAAACCACCAGGTCAACGGTGCGCCCGCTCGCACTGAAGGCCTCTGCGAGTTCGTGCCGGAACACGAAAAGCAAAAGTGATGTGATCACCGTGTAGATGGCGGAAAAGATCAGTCCATCCGTCAGGGTCTGGCGCACCCGGTCAAATTTTTGCGCCCCGAAATTCTGGCCGATGATCGGCCCCACCGATCCCGACAGTGCAAAAATAATGCCGAAGGCCACCGGTACCACCCGGCCCACGATGGCCGTGGCCGACACGGCCTCGTCGCCGAAGGGGGCAACGGCTCGAGTCACATAGGCATTGGCGAAAGGTGTGGCGAGCTGGGTGAGAACCGACGGGATGGCAATCGTGAGAATATCGCCAAGATCGCGGCGAAGGCCCCCAAAGCGCAACGGTGCCAGAAAATGGTGTACGCGGGCGACGCCGTTAAGGCCGATGCCGAAAGCCACCACATCCGCCAGCACATTAGCAGCCGCAGCACCCTGAATGCCCCAGCCGAAGCCAAAGATGAAAATCGGATCGACGATCGCCGTGACTATGGCGGCCGCCAGCGTGATGTACATGGCTCGCTTGGGGTCGCCCAGTCCGCGCAAGATGAAGGAGCAGCACACGGCGCCCGCCAACAGCACGTAGCCAGGCGTCAGCGTCCAGATGAACAGTTGCGCCAGATGCTTGGCCTCGCCCCTGGCTCCGAGGAGACCCAGCAGCCAGTGCGAGGCAACGGCGATGACCGCCGTTGTGCCCGCCGAAACCAGCAGAGAGAACATCAGGGAACTGGTGGCAAAGTCGCGGGCCCGTTCCGGCTGTCCCGCACCTAGATTGCGGGCGACAAGTGCCGCCGCCGCGATGCCCGTGCCGATGCTGATCGACAGATTGGCGAAAACAATGGTTCCGGCATAACCGATCGCCGCGGTAATTTCAGTCTGGTTGAGCAGGCTGAGGAAAAACAGGTCGGCGAGGTCCACGAGGAACAGCGCCATCAGGCCGAGCGCGCCGGTGAACGTCATGATCACCACATGGCGCATGGTCGAGCCGGTGACGAAGCGGGCCTCCGTCATTCGATGAGGCCCAGCGCCCTGGCATCGGCGGCAAGAGATGCATGGGACCGGAAATGGTGGCCGATCAGCCCCGCGATGCGCGCGCCCTGCACATTCGAACGTTTGTCGTCAATGAACCACGTGTCCTGGGCCTCCACGCCGAGCGTTTGCAGCAGGCGTAAGAAGCTGTTTGGGTCCGGTTTCCTGGTGGCGAATTCGTAGGAGCAGTAGCGCTCGGGAAAAATCGCCGCAGCTTCCGGAAAGAGTTCGTCGAAGTGAAGTTTCAGCAAGGGTCCGTTGTTCGTATAAATTGCAAGCCGGGCTTTCTTTCCCACGCACCTGGCTAGATCAAGAACATCAGAGGAGGGTTTCATCGCTTCCCGCCGCGCCGCGATCCATTGGGCGCAGGTGATTGGATGGCCGAGGCGGCGGCCGAACTCGGCAAGATAATGCGCAGCATCGGGATAACCCCCGGCGTCGGAATCATCCTCGAAACCTGAATCCCAGACGGCGGCGCGGATGTCCCGTGGCTTCTTGCCCGATATTCGCGATAGTGCCCGGAGCCTCTGGCCCAGGTCATAGCGGCACAACACATCATCCAAGTCGAAGATGACGAGGCGCGGCGCCATGCATCAGGCCGCAGTGCCGCCCACCGTAAGCCGGTCGATGCGAAGTGTTGGCTGGCCAACGCCGACAGGCACACCCTGGCCATTCTTGCCGCAGGTGCCGATGCCGGGATCAAGCGCCATGTCGTTGCCCACCATGGAAATGCGGGTGAGTGCATCGGCGCCGGAGCCGATCAGCGTTGCACCCTTGACGGGGGTAGTGATCCTGCCGTCCTCGATCAGATACGCCTCGGTACACGAGAACACGAACTTACCGGAGGTGATGTCGACCTGGCCGCCGCCGAAGGACTTGGCATAGAGGCCGCGTTTGATGGATTTCTGGATGTCCTGCGGGTCGTCTTTGCCCGAAAGCATGTAGGTGTTGGTCATGCGCGGCATGGGCGAATGGGCGAAAGACTGGCGCCGCCCGTTGCCCGTGGGAGCAACGCCCATGAGACGGGCACTAAGGCGATCCTGGATGAGGCCCACGAGAATGCCGTCCTTAATCAGCGTCGTGCAATTGGACGGCGTGCCCTCGTCGTCGATGCTGATGGAGCCGCGCCGGTTGGGGATCGTGCCGTCATCGACGATGGTAACACCCTTGGACGCGATGCGCTGGCCCCTGAGGCCAGCGAAGGCGGACGTTTTCTTGCGATTGAAATCGCCTTCAAGCCCATGGCCCACCGCCTCATGCAGCAGGATGCCCGGCCAGCCAGGACCCAGCAGCACATCCATTTCGCCTGCGGGCGCGGGCTTTGCTTCCAGCGATACAAGACTCTGCCGGAGCGCCTCGCGAGCTGCCTCCTGCCATCTGCCCTCGGTGAGATAGCTGAGCGGCTCGCCCCGCCCGCCCAGCCCGTGGCTGCCCTGGCCTTGCTCCTTGCCGTTGGACGACACGACCGAGATGTTGAAGCGGACGAGGGGGCGTATATCCCGGTAGGTGCTGCCGTCGGCCCGAATGATTTCGATGGATTGCCAGTCGCTGGAAAGCGATACCGAGACCTGTTGGACCCGAGGATCAAGCTCTCGGGCAAAACTGTCGGCCCTTTGCAGGAGCTCGATCTTCTGCGGAAACGCCAGTGCGTCCGCCGGATTGGTGTCGCTGTAAAGCTTGGCATTGCTGCGGGGAGGAGACATCGCGGCGGTTCCACCGGGGCCGCCCCGCGTGACCGTAGTGCAGACCGCCGCAGCGCGCTTCAAGGCGGATTCGGAAAATTCGGTGGCGTGGGCAAAGGCCGCCGTTTCGCCGCTGACGGCGCGAAGCCCGAAGCCCTGGGACTCATCGAAGCTTGCGGACTTCAGTTTGCCGTCATCGTAAACCAGGCTCTCGCTCTGCCGGCGCTCAAGAAACAATTCGCCATCATCGGCCTTGTGCAAGGTTTCGGAGACGATGGCCCGGGCCCGCCTGGGGCTTAATGCGGTGTCGTCAAGGACGGAAATGCTTGGCATCGCAGGCACGGCGGGCGGTTCCTTTCGCACTGGGCATGCCTCCAAGATAGGCGGCACCATCCAAGATAGGCGGCACCATTCGCCACTACCAGTGCCCGTTTAGAGGCCGTCAAGGGCGGCCAGTCCCGCCGAGAAGCCTTCCAGCGACATTTTCATCGGCAGGCCAATACCCGGAGCCTCATAGACGATGAAATTGGCAGCGGTGCCCTTTTTCAGCTTCGCCAGTGTTTCCGGCGAGGCTTCGGCGAAGGCGATGCAGACCTGTGGCATGCAGCGTGTAAAGGGCACGCGCCCTACGGCGGCTCCGTCGATCTCCAGCGCCACTCCGGTCGGTAGAAATACCCCGATCGGCGCCATCACGCGCATCATGGTGACGGCCTTGTCAGCCTGCTTGGTCTTGACGATCACAAGGGTTAACCCGGCCTTGGGATTCTTCTCGCTTTGCGCCCCCTGCACCATGCCGCATTGGCGTTGGTTTTCGGGCTGGCCTTCGGCAGCGGCCTTGCCGGTTTCACATTGGATCTTCCAGGCGCCGTGCGTGGCCACCACTTCGGCGGCAGGTGCGGCCTGAGCGGTTTTTGTGTTGGCGCGAGGGCCAAACTGCTTCTGCACCGGCTGTTTCGTTTGCGCGAAAGCTGTATCGAAGCTGGGGCTAAACGATAACACACCAAGGGCAGCGGCTGTGGCGAGTCTGCAGATGACAGAGGTGATTTGCACGGGCTGAACCTTTTTACATTTCGTTGGGGCGGCTCTTAGCGCCTGGTGGACAACTAAACAACCGCGATTCCCCATCCGGTTGTCCAGGCGATCAACAAGGGAGATATTCGTTTCGGCGAAGAATTGGGCGGAATTCCGGCTGGGCCGAAAGCACCGGCGCAATGACGTTTTGCCGCGCCCGCCTCCGTTGCGGGTGGCCTATGATTGGTTCACAACCCGGCCGCCGAAGCCGAGTTGGGAAAGGGCGAGAATGAAGATCGCACGGAACGTCATGATATTGCTTGCCGCTATCTGGGGCCCGGCCACAAGTTCCGGCGCCCTTGCGGCAAGCGGCTATGCGGAAAACTGGCAGATGGGGCTGCTGGAGTCCGTAACCCCCGTCGCCGATGACATCCACTTTCTGCACAACGTCGTTTTGATGCCGATCATCACCATTATTACACTCTTTGTGCTGGGATTGCTGGTCTACGTAATGGTGAAGTTCAACGCCAGGGCCAACCCAATTCCTTCGAGAACCACCCACAACACCTTGGTCGAGGTTCTATGGACTGTCATTCCGATTATTATTCTGGTGATCATCGCCGTTCCATCCTTCCGGCTTCTCTACTACCAGCGCGATATCCCGAATAACGCCGACATGACGCTGAAAGTCATCGGCCAGCCGAGCTGGAACTGGACCTACGAATATCCCGATCTCGGCACCAATGAAGACGGCAGCGCCATGGTCAGCTTCAGTGCCTATCTCAAAAAAAGGGAAGAGGCGGAAAAAGACGGCGTACCCTATCTGATGGCGACCGATGTTCCCGTGGTGGTCCCGGTCAACAAGATCGTAAAGCTCATCGTGACGTCGGATCCGGACGGCATCATCCACGCCTGGACGATCCAGTCCTTCGGCCTCAAGATCGACGCCGTTCCCGGACGCCTGAATGAAGACTGGTTCAAGGCGGTCAGGGAAGGCGTATACTACGGCCAGTGTTCCGAACTTTGCGGCAAAGACCATGCCTACATGCCGATTGAAGTCTGGGTTGTAGCGCAGGATAAATACGAGGCTTGGGCCGCGTTGCAGAAAACCGCGCCCGACGATGCAACGCTCAAGACCTTCCTGAACACCATCAAGCCAGTCCCGCAACTGGCGCAAAACTGAGATCGTAAGAGGCAAATACCATGGCATATGCTGCAACCGCTCACGATGATCACGGTCATCCTACGGGATGGCGGCGCTACGTCTATTCCACCAACCACAAGGACATCGGCACGATGTACCTGTGGTTCGCGATTTTCTCAGGTCTCATCGGCGGATTCCTGTCGATCATGATGCGCCTCGAATTGGCGCATCCGGGAATTCAGTATTTCCACGGCCTTGCCTATATGCTTAGCACCGGCGTCGACTGCGGCGCCATAGCCCTTGCCCAGTGCGAAGCGGCAATTGACGCGGGTAAGCACACCTACAACGTGTTTGTGACCGGCCACGGCCTCTTGATGATCTTCTTCATGGTTATGCCCGCCATGATCGGGGGTTTTGGCAACTGGTTCGTGCCGCTGATGATCGGCGCTCCCGACATGGCCTTCCCGCGCATGAACAACATTTCTTTCTGGTTGCTGCCGCCAGCCTTGGGATTGCTGCTCATCTCCATGTTTGTCGAAGGCCCCGCCGGAGTCAGCGGCGTAGGGGGCGGCTGGACTCTCTATCCGCCGCTTTCAACTACGGGTCAGCCTGGTCCCGCCATGGATTTCGCCATCCTGTCGATCCATCTCGCCGGCGCTTCCTCGATCCTCGGCGCCATCAATTTCATCACCACCATCTTCAACATGCGCGCACCCGGCATGACGCTGCACAAGATGCCGCTGTTCGTGTGGTCGATCCTGGTGACGGTATTCCTGCTGCTCCTGGCGCTCCCGGTTCTCGCCGGCGCCATCACCATGCTGCTCACCGACCGCAATTTCGGCACGAGCTTCTTCGTCGCCGCCAAGGGCGGTGACCCGATCCTGTTCCAGCACCTGTTCTGGTTCTTCGGCCACCCGGAAGTGTATATTCTCATTCTTCCTGGCTTCGGAATCGTGTCGCAGATCGTGTCGACGTTCTCGAAGAAGCCGGTGTTCGGCTATCTCGGCATGGCCTATGCCATGGTTTCCATCGGAGTCGTCGGCTTCGTCGTATGGGCCCACCACATGTACACCGTCGGCATGGACGCCGACACCCAGGCCTACTTCATTGCCGCAACCATGATCATCGCGGTGCCGACGGGCGTCAAGATTTTCTCGTGGATTGCCACCATGTGGGGTGGATCGATTGAATTCCGCACGCCAATGCTGTGGGCTTTGGGATTCATCTTCCTCTTTACCGTGGGCGGCGTGACCGGCGTGGTCCTTGCCAATGCCGGGGTGGACCGCTCGCTACACGACACTTACTATGTGGTCGCCCACTTTCATTACGTGCTGTCGCTAGGTGCTGTGTTCACGATCTTCGGCGCCTGGTACTACTGGTTCCCCAAGATCACCGGCTACATGTACAATGAAACCGTCGGCCAACTGCACTTCTGGGTGACCTTTGTCGGCGTCAATGTGCTGTTCTTCCCGCAGCACTTCCTTGGCCTTGCCGGCATGCCGCGCCGCTACATCGACTATCCGGACGTCTTTGCCGGGTGGAATCAGGTATCGTCCTATGGCTCCTATCTCGCGGCCGTCGGCGTACTGATCTTCCTCTATGGCGTGATCCAGGCCTACGCCCGCAAGGTACCCGCAGCGGACAATCCGTGGGGCGTGGGCGCAACCACACTCGAATGGACGTTGCCATCTCCACCGCCCTTCCACCAATTCAACACACTGCCGGTGATCAAGTAAGGGCATGAACGGCGTTAGAATCGATACCGCCAATAACACAGCTGCTGTTTCCGGCGGGCAGGGCAAGGTCGGCGACTATTTCGCGCTGCTGAAACCGCGCGTCATGTCGCTCGTCATCTTCACAGCCCTCGTGGGCATTGTGGCGGCACCCGGGGCTATTCATCCGTGGCTTGCCGCCATGGCATTGCTGGCGATTGCCGTGGGCGCCGGTGCCGCCGGTGCGCTCAACATGTGGTACGACGCCGACATCGACGCCATTATGCAGCGGACAAGGTCCAGGCCCGTGCCTCGAGGCTCCATCCTGCCTGGGGAAGCTCTGGGTTTTGGCCTGACACTGGCCATTGGCTCGGTTCTGGCGCTCGGTCTTTTTGCAAACGTGGCGGCGGCAGCGCTGCTGGCCTTCACCATCTTCTTTTACGTCGCGATCTACACAATGTGGCTGAAACGCTCGACGCCCCACAACATCGTCATTGGCGGCGCTGCGGGAGCGTTCCCCCCGATGATCGGCTGGACCGCCGTGACCGGTTCGGTCGATGCCGGTTCGATCGCGCTCTTTCTCATTATTTTCATGTGGACACCGCCGCATTTCTGGGCGCTGGCCCTCTGGCGCGACGGCGATTACGCGAAAGCCGGCATTCCGATGCTGCCGGTCGTTGCCGGCCGGGCGGAAACTCGCCGCCAGATCCTGATTTACTCGACCGTCCTCATCCCGCTCACGTTCCTTCCCCCGTTGGTGGGGTTAGCCGGGCTGCTTTATACGGGCTCAGCTGCGATCCTCGGCGCCATGTTCCTTTATCACGCCATGCAGGTCTATCGTCTGCGCGAGGGTGCGGCGGCGGATAGAGCGTGCAAGAAACTGTTCGCCTTTTCGATCCTCTGGCTCTTCCTCATTTTCGCGGTCATTCTCGTTGAGCGTGCCTTGGGACTTGCACAATTCCCGCCGGTGTTTGGATGACGAAGGCCATGGCACAGGACCCCTTCAGCCCGCAAGACATGGTTCATCGCAGAAGGCGCGCTGTCGCCACGGCCATCATCCTTCTGGTGCTCGTGGTTTTATTCTTCGTCACCACAATCGTGCGCCTCGGCGGCGACGTTTCCTTGCGAGGGCTCTAAAATGGCGGCCCCCATTCGCAACAAGAACCGGCGGGTGGCTGCGATTGCGGTCAGCGGGGCGGTGGCCATGCTCGGCCTCGCCTATGCGTCTGTCCCGCTCTACGCGCTGTTCTGCCAGGCCACGGGCTTCGGCGGCACCCCGCAACGCGCCGCTACCGCTCCTGTAGAAACTGCTCAGAAAACCATTTCCGTCCGCTTCGATGCTAACACCGCAGGGAGCCTTGATTGGACTTTCCACGCCGGGCAGACCACCATGACGGTGAAGGTGGGTGAACAGAACATGGCCCATTACCGTGCGGCGAACACGTCCAATCGCCAGCTGACCGGCTCGGCGGTGTTCAACGTGACGCCCGTTAGTGCGGGCATCTACTTCAACAAGATCGAATGCTTCTGCTTCACCGAGCAGACCTTGAAGCCGGGCGAGAGCGCGGATTTGCCGGTCGTGTTTTTTGTCGATCCCGCGATCATGGACGATGCGGATACCAGGTCGATCAAGGAAATCACGCTGTCCTATACCTTCTACCCAGTGGACAAAGCCAAACCGGTGTCGCAAGTCATAGCGCCCGGCGAGAAAATTTCGAACTAGCGGAGCAGGAAATGGCCGACGCCCACGCAAAAAATCACGACTATCATCTGGTGGACCCGAGCCCGTGGCCCATCGTGGGCGCAACCGCGGCCTTCATCACCGCCGTGGGTGCCGTCTTCTGGATGCACAACACAATTGGCCCGTGGGTTATGCTCCTGGGGTTCGCCGGCATTCTCTACACCATGTTCATGTGGTGGCGCGATGTGATCATGGAAGCTCACCGGGGCGACCACACGCCGGTCGTGGGCCTTCATCTGCGCTACGGCATGATCATGTTCATCGTGTCAGAAGTGATGTTCTTCGTGGCATGGTTTTGGGCTTTCTTCGACGCCAGCCTGTTTTCTGGAGAGGCCATCCAGGCTTCGCGCGTGGCCGCAACCGGCGGCGTTTGGCCACCCCAGGGCACCGACATTCTTGATCCGTGGCATCTCCCCCTGGTGAACACGCTAATCCTGCTGACGTCCGGTACCACCGTCACGTGGGCGCACCATGCGCTGCTCAATAATGACCGTCAGGGCCTAAAATGGGGCCTCATCGCAACCATAGCTCTGGGCGTACTGTTCACTACAATACAGGCCTATGAGTATGCCCACGCGGCGTTTGGCTTCAACCGCGAGGTTGAGGGCAATATCTATGGCTCGACTTTCTTCATGGCCACCGGTTTCCATGGCTTCCATGTTCTGATCGGCACGCTGTTCCTGATCGTCTGCCTCTTCCGTGCCTTGGCCGGACATTTCACACCGAAGCAGCATTTCGGTTTCGAGGCGGCGGCCTGGTACTGGCATTTCGTCGACGTGGTGTGGCTGTTCCTGTTTTCCTGCGTCTATATCTGGGCCTCCGCGGGGGTAGCTATTCCGGCGGAATGAACGGGAATTACTATCCGGATATTTCGCCCCTGAAGACGGGCCTTGCGGGCAAATGCCCGCGCTGTGGCCGGGGCAAACTTTTTTCTGGCTATCTCGCGGTGGCCCAATCCTGCTCAAGCTGCGGATTGTCCTTCGACTTTGCGGACAGTGGTGATGGCGCGGCTTGGTTCGTCATGCTGTTCGTGTGCATCGCCGGGGTGGGATCGATCCTGGGCATCGAGGCGGCCTATGCGCCGCCAATCTGGGTCCATGTGCTGATCGCCATTCCGGTCCTCGTCATCCTGCCCATGGCGCTTCTGCGGCCGGTTAAAGGCGTTCTCCTCTGCCAGCAGTGGAAAACCGGCGCCCGTGAAGGCGGTTGAAGTGAAACCTCGTTCCATCTGGCCTGTCGTCATCACAAGCGTCCTCGGTATCGTGATCCTTTGCGGCCTCGGCGCGTGGCAGGTGCAACGTCTCGCGCACAAGCAGGCGTTACTGGCCGAAATTGATCGCCGTAGCATGGCGGACCCTGTTGATCTTTCCGAGGCTATGAAGCGACACGATCGCGGAGAAAACATCGAGTTTATGAAGGTCTCCGCCAGAGGCCGGTTTCTTCACACTGCCGAAAAGCATGTGATTGGTACTTTCGACGGCAATCCTGCCTGGGAGGTGGTGACCCCCCTGGCGACCGCTGACAACAGACTGATTTTGGTCGATCGAGGCCTGGTGCCCGACGAACAGCGCGATCCCGCCGCGCGAACCGAGGCCAATCCAACGGGAAAGGTGGAGATTGTAGGCATTGTTCTCAACCATGATGGCAAGCGTGGGTTCTTCAGCCCCGACAATGACATCGAGGGCAACATGTGGTTCTGGTGGGATGTGCCCGCCATGCTGGCAGATACTTCTGCGCCGCCGGCCGTAACGCCGGCGTTTTTCGTGCTTCACGTGATGCCGGTTAAGGGCCAGGTTGGCTTTCCGCGCCCCATGGTTCCCCGAGCGGCACACCGCAACAATCATTTGCAGTATGCCGTCACCTGGTTCTCCCTCGCCCTCGTGTTGACCATTGTCGCCGGCCTCTTTATCCGCGGACAGATGAAAAAATCCGGCGCTTGATGCTCCGGTAGCGTGCAGCTAAGCAAGCCTTCCCCTCCACAGGATTTGTCCTCTTGCGCTATCAATCAACCCGCGGTGAAGCTCCGGAACTCGATTTCGAGGATGTATTGCTCACCGGGCTTGCCCGCGATGGTGGCCTTTATGTTCCTTCCCATTGGCCACAACTTTCGCCCGGCACCATCCGCCAGCTGCGCGGAGCCCGCTATGAGGATGTGGCGTTCACGGTGTTGCATCCTTTTATCGCGGGCGCCGTTCCGGACGCCCAACTCAAATCGATGCTCGAAGCCGCCTATGGCAACTTTGGCCATCCAGCTGTCGCTCCCTTGAAACAACTCGACGACAATCAGTGGCTGCTCGAACTTTTCCATGGACCTACCCTTGCGTTCAAGGATATCGCCATGCAGCTCCTCGCCCGCCTCATGGATTGGGCACTCGCCAAGCGGCGCACGCGCGCTACCATTGTTGGCGCCACCTCGGGGGATACGGGTGGTGCCGCTATCGAGGCCTTCAAGGCAAGCCGCCATGCCTCGATCTTCATTCTTCATCCTCATGGCCGCGTCAGCGATGTGCAACGCCGCCAGATGACCACGGTGGATTCACCAACGGTTCACAACATTGCGTTGGAAGGAAATTTCGACGACTGCCAAGCCATCGTGAAGGCCCTGTTCAATGATCACCAATTCCGCGACGAGGTTGGCCTTGCCGGTGTTAATTCGATCAACTGGGCGCGGATCATGGCGCAGATCGTCTACTACGTGACAGCGGCGATTTCCCTAGGCAGCCCTGATCGCATTGTAAGCTTCTGCGTGCCCACCGGAAACTTCGGAGATGTCTTCGCGGGGTGGGTGGCCAAGCGCATGGGAATTCCCATTGAGCGATTAATAGTTGCCGTTAACGTCAACGACATCATTCATCGAGCCCTCACAACTGGCCGCTACGAAATCAAAGGCGTCACGCCATCCTCAAGCCCTTCCATGGATATCCAGGTTTCGAGCAACTTCGAGCGCCTGTTGTTTGAGGCCCATGGCCGCGATGCCGACGCTGTGCGCCGCCTAATGGCCAGCCTTGCACAGTCCGGCGCTTTTCACATCGCCCCCCAGGAAGTCAATGTTATACTTATGGAATTCGCCTCTGGCGCAGCCGACGAGGCAGCCACCGCCGCTACCATCCGCGAGACTTTGGCTGCAACCGGAGAACTTCTCGATCCCCATACGGCGGTGGGGTATGCCGTTGCGCGGAGGCAAATCACCTCCGCAACGGGCGCCATTGTGACCTTAGCCACGGCCCACCCGGCTAAGTTTCCTGACGTAACGGAAAGAGCTGCTGGTGTGAGACCCGGTTTACCACCCCCTCTTGCGCGCTTGCTCAGCGCCCCGGAACGTTACACAGTGCTGCCCAACAGCAGCGAGGCCGTCCGGGATTTCATTCGATCCAGGAGGGCGGCCTGAAAAGAGTAAGTCATGGGCGTAGAAATTACCCGTCTCTCCAATGGCATCAATGTCGTGACCGATCACATGCCGCATCTCGAGACGGCAGCGCTCGGCATTTGGGTTAAGGCCGGCGCTCGCGATGAGAGGCCGGAAGAAAATGGCATCGCTCATTTTCTCGAACACATGGCCTTCAAGGGCACCAAACGCCGGAGCGCCCGGGCCATCGCCGAAGAAATCGAATCCGCTGGCGGCGAGATCAATGCCGCGACCAGCATGGAGACGACGACCTACTATGCCCGTGTCCTCAAGCAGGACTGGCCGCTGGCTCTCGACATCCTCGCCGATATTTTCACGGAATCGGTTCTCGACCCCGAAGAACTGGAACGCGAGCGCGACGTAATTTTGCAGGAGATCGCCGCCGCCAACGATCAGCCGGACGACCTGGTGTTCGAACTCGTTCAAGCGGCATCCTTTGCCAGCCATCCCCTTGGCCGTCCAATTCTTGGCACATCCGAGTTGATCGCCGGGATCACAAGGGACCAGATACTGGCCTGGCGCGATCGCAACTACTGGGGCACCCGCATGGTTGTGGCCGCCGCTGGCAATGTCGATCACCGCGAATTTGCCGACGAGGCCGAGCGGCTCCTGAACGGCATCGATGTAGGTCAGGATACACAACGCGAGCCGCCAACCTTCATTCCGACCGCGCAGACCGCCGACAAGCCCCTGGACCAAACCCATGTCGTCGTTGCCTTCGCCGCGCCCGGCTACAAGGATCCCGAGATCTACGTGCTCCAGGTTTTGTCCAGCCTTCTCGGCGGCGGCATGTCCTCGCGGCTTTTCCAGGAAGTGCGCGAGAAGCGGGGTCTTTGCTACAGCGTTTTCTCTTTCGGTTCGGCCTATGAAGATGGCGGGCAATTGGCCGTCTATGCGGCGACGTCACCTGAGCACTCGCGCCAGCTCATGGACATTACCTCAAACGTCATGCTGTCGGTTGCAGGCCTGGTGACCGATGCTGAAATCGCCCGGGCTAAGGCCCAGCTCAAGGCCAGTCTCGTCATGAATCTGGAAAGCGCTTCATCCCGTGCCGATCAGATCGCCCGCCAATTCCTGGCTTTTGGCCACGTCCCGGAGATCGCCACTCTGGTTGCGAAAATCGATGCGGTCACGGCTGAGCAAGTGCGCGATCTCGCCGGCAGGCTTTTCAAGACGCGTATTCCCGCGTTCAGCGCCGTGGGCCAGCTCACCAGCCTTTCGCCCTATGAGACCATCGTCAAGCATTTCGCCTGAGGCGCCATGGCTTTTCTAAGATCGCCATTTGCACCCGATCTGCCTCCCGTTCTCAAGAACGGCAAGGTGTTGCTGCGCACGCCTGACGTCAGCGATTTTGAAAGCTGGGCGGCGCTCCGCCTTGCAAGCCGGGATTTTCTCTCTCCCTGGGAACCCCTGTGGCCTTCAAACGACCTGACACGGACGTCTTTTCGCGGCCGGGTGAAACGCTATTGGGCCGACATCGAGAATGATATGGCCTATCCGTTCTTCATTTTCACAAATGATGGGCGGACATTTTTGGGCGGCATCACGTTGTCGAACGTGCGCCGCGGCGTCGCGCAGATTGCAACATTGGGATACTGGATAGGAGCGCCCTTTGCGCGCCAAGGATATATGACGGCAGCTCTGCGCCTTACACTTCCATTCGCTTTCGACCATCTGCAATTGCATCGCCTTGAAGCTGCCTCTCTTCCAGATAACGAAGCCTCGATCGTGCTTTTGCAGCATAATGGTTTTTCGCGCGAGGGCCTCGCCCGCCGCTATTTGAAGATCAATGGCCTATGGCAAGACCACGTGCTGTTTGCCCGCCTTGGCAACAACCGTTGAGCCTTTCTTCATTTCTTGCCAGGCGGACCCATGCGGCGCTACCAAGAGAGCATGAGTCCATTTCGTAACGCCGACGAAGGCTTTGCGGGTCTGTTATGGCTCGCAATGTGGATTATCTTGGGACTCTTTACGGCTCTGCCATCAGCTCATGCGGGAAACCTTGCCGATGTGGCGGCAAGCGGTCCCCGCATGGATCTATTGCCGTATTTCGCCGCTTTGGAGACGGACCGCCGCGATGTATCGATAGAAAAACCTGGCAGCATAGCCGGCGCCAAAGACCTCATGATTTTGCGCGCCAAGGGACCGGGCCCTACGTTTCGTTGGATGGTGGGAGCTTTCACCAACAGCAGCACAACCGCCCGCAATGTCGTGATCTCCATAGCTGGCCAGGGCTTCGTGGGTTCGGGTGTCTATTGGCCAAAGCCGCCGGGCGAGCATGTGGCCAGCATCGCCACCACAGGCTCCGTCAGTCTTCAACGTTTACCCGTTACCGGCAAGCAGGCCTATGGGTTCGTGCTGGAACCGGGCAAGACGGCTACCATCGCCTTTGAAGTTTCTGGCCCCTCGCTCTCCGCCGCCACCCTCTGGCAGCGCGATGCCTTCGATGAACAAAAGGATTATTTTGCCTTCTTCCGTGGTTCACTCCTCGGCATCGCAGCGCTTCTCTCCGTCGCCCTGTTGGCGCTTTATGGCTTCAGATCGCGGCCCGTGTTTCTCGCCGCCAGTGGTTTTGCCGTGGCCAGTTTCGGGTTCATGTTGCTGGAGGCCGGGCACCTGCCAGCGATCCTTGAAGCGATGGGAATATCGACTATCAAGCTCACCACCGCCCGGGCTCTCATTGAAGGTCTCATGGCGGTTTTCCTCCTATTCTATCTTGTGACAGTCCTGGACTTGCGGCGGTTCCTGCCGCTGCTCAGCGCCGCGCCACTCCTCTCAGGAGGTTTTGCCATCGCGGTTGCGGTCTTGAGCTTTATCGAACCTGCCGCAGTGTCCGGCGTTGCCCGCGTGATTTTCGGCATAACAGTGCTGGCGGGTTTTACCTTTATTTTCTATCTCTGGCGCAACGGCGATGCCAAGGCTGAAACGGCTCTTGTCTCCTGGTCTGCGATTCTGCTGTGGACCTTCACCGGTCTCGTCGCCATCCTTGCGAACCCGCGCAGCACGGCGCTCTCACCGGTGTTGCTCGCGGGACTCTGCGCGGTGCTGGTCACCATGGTTTTTACCCTGGTGCACCAGGCCTTCAACAAGGGCCATCTGCCCCAGCATTTCTTCCGCGAGGCGGGCCGCCGCGCTTTGGCCCTTGCCGGGGCCCGTTCCTATGTTTGGGATTGGCAGCCGGAGGACAATGACCTTCACGTCGGCGAAGAGATCGAACGCGCTCTGGGGCTGCAATCCGGCATTATGTCCGAAGGGGGTATCGAGACTTTTCTCGAACTCATACATCCCTCCGATCGCTCCGCTTATCTTGCGGCGGTTGAAATCGCCGAGCAGCAAGGCAACGGCGTCATCGAACGCGAGTTCCGGCTTCGTCATGGCGAAGGCGATTACCGGTGGTTTCAACTGCGCGGCCGCGGCATGCCCGGCAGCGGGCAACGGGCCATCCGCTGTATCGGAACCTTGACGGATGTCACCGATGCCAAGCTTACCGAAGAGCGGCTCCTCACCGATGCGGTTTATGATGTGGTCACCGGGCTTCCCAATCGCGCCTTGTTTATTGACCGGTTGGCGCGCGCGCTAACCGCGGCCAGCGGAACGGCAAAGGTTGACACACACGTACTGCTGGCCGACATCGACCGCTTCAAAACGGTGAATGATGCATTGGGTCACGAGGCGGGCGATGGCCTATTGACCGTGATCGCGCGCCGTCTAACAGCCGAGATAGGCCCAGACGACACTGTCGCCCGCCTGCCCGGCGGCCAGTTTGCGATCCTCTTTCTCGCCTCCGACCCCAAACGCAGTCTAGCCGCCTTTAAAAGAGCGATGCGAAAGGCCATCGAACGTCCGATTATGCTCGATACCCGGGAGGTATTCCTCACGGCCTGTATTGGCGTGGCGCACAATCGCGAACCAGGTCTGTCAGCCGAACAGGTGTTGAAGGACGCCACCATCGCACTTTACGAAGCCAAACGCCGGGGAAGCGGTACGATCGAGAATTTCCGCACGTCCATGCGCGACGACCGCACCGAACTTGTGGTTCTCGAGCAGGAGCTCCGCCGCGCCCTCGAGCGCAACGAAATCGAAGTTCACTACCAGCCGATCGCCCGGCTGGCTGACATGAATCTCGCGGGCTTTGAGGCGTTGGTGCGCTGGCGCCATCCCACTCTCGGCCTGTTGGCTCCCGAGAGCTTTATCGGCCTGGCCGAGCAGACCGGAATGATCAAGGACATTGGCCGCGCCGTACTCAACGAGGCAGGCCGGCAGCTTGGCATCTGGCAGCGCTCGTTCGGCCAGGCCGAGCCGGTGTTCGTGGCGGTAAACATTTCCTCCGCCCAGCTGATCGAGTCCAGTCTGATCGACGATATCGCGCAAGTTCTTTACCGCGAGACCATCAGCAGCAACACCCTCAAGATCGAGGTCACCGAATCTCTCGTCATGCAATATCCGGAACTCGCCGGCCACATACTGGAGCGCTTGAAGGAATTGGGCGTCGGCCTTTCCTGCGACGATTTCGGCACCGGTCACTCCTCCCTCTCGAGCTTGCGCCGCCTGCCATTCGATACCTTGAAGCTAGACCGTACCTTCATCGCCGCCGATGCCGCGGACGAGCGGGCCACGGTAATCCTCGAAGCAATTGTCGCCATGGCACACACCCTCGGCCTGGCGATTGTGGCCGAGGGTATAGAGAACCAGGAACAGGTTGACCGTCTCGGCGCCCTTGATTGCGATTTGGGCCAGGGTTATTTCATCGGCCGGCCGATGACGGCCAGGCAGGTGACCGATGCCCTTACGGGGCTGCCCTATACGGCCAGCAGCGGCCGCACCGCCATCACCTGGTTGTGGGAACGGGCGGCAAGGGATCCCGCGCCCGTTCCGCTTACCGAGGAAGTAACCGCCGCTGGCATCCACGAATCCCAGTCCCGGTTGCGGGAGGAGGCGGAAACAGCTCAAGCGGTAGCCCGGCCAAGTGAAACGATCGCGGCTGGAGAGCCGCATACGGCGGTTAAACCAGCGGTTCCACCCCTCGGTTCGGCGCCCATGGCGCCGCGCGCGGTGAAGCCTCCTGAGGAAATAGCGGTGGAGTTGGGTCAGCCGGGAGCCGATGGCGCTGCTGCCGCAAGCCAGACGGAGACACGCCCCCGGTCTCGCAAGCGCCGCAGACGGCAGGCAAACGGCGAGCCAAAGCGCATCGCCAGAAAAATCCCCCTGCCACCCCATTGAGCTAGGCGTGCCCCGCTTCGCTTGACAGCATGGCTGGATCGACGCCAATTTTGGCGAGCGCTTGGCTATACTTATCTTCGTGTGCCGTTCCGAACAATAACTCCTCGTCGGCCGCGCAGTGGAGCCAGCCGTTATGCTGGATTTCATCTTCGAGCTGCCCCGGTGCCCAGCCCGAATAGCCGAGCGCCAGCATGGCCCGTTTGGGACCCTCTCCCTTGGCCATGTCGCGGAGGATATCGAGTGTGGCGGTAAGTGCGATGCGCGAGGTCACCGGTAGGCTTGAATCGGCGGAGAAATAATCGGAGGTGTGCAGCACGAAACCGCGTCCGGGCTCCACGGGGCCGCCAAATTGCACCGCCAGGCCCATGATTTCCTCCGGGATATGGGAGCCGCCCGTCTCGGGGACGATATCGAGGCGCGACACCAGATCGCCGAAATTCATCATTGGCGCCACTTTATTGACAATGATGCCCATGGCGCCGCTTTCCGAATGGACGCAGAGATAAATCACGGAGTGGTCGAAGCGGGGATCGGCCATGCCGGGCATGGCGATGATCACCTGGCCGTCGAGATAGGACCGTGCCTTCATGGCTGTGCTCGCTGACTTCAAATTAGCTCCGATTGGCTCGCTCGTATAGGTTTCCAAGGTGACGGGAACGTGATTGGCGGACCTCGCCTCTCGCTTCATATAGGCAAGCATGAATCGCAGGACAATAATCGCCGCCATCGCCGGCCTTTCGATGCCGGCGCAGCTTCGGGCCGAGGCCTCCCAGCCCTATCGGATGAAGCTTGTTGGCGGGGTCCACGAGACGGACCGGTGGTTGGCGGGAATTTCGATCGATCTCGACGATGGCTGGAAAACCTATTGGCGCATGCCGGGCGAGGCCGGCATTCCGCCGCAGTTTGACTGGACAGCGTCTCGTGGCATCAACAGCGCCGATGTTCTTTATCCGTTACCCCAACGTTTGCATGACCTGAGCGGGGAGACGGTGGGCTATGAGCGGCAGGTGATCTTTCCGCTGATCGTGAGACCAACGCCGGGCGCAGCGGAGGCCAATCTTCATCTCGATCTCTTTTTTGCCGTCTGCAAGGATGTTTGCATTCCGGCGAAGGCCCAGGGGACGCTCGCCCTCGGCAACGCAAATTCGGGAGACGCCGTTATTATTGACAAGTGGATGAAGCGCATTCCCGTTCCGGGAACCGTGGTTCGCTCGGCGACTGCGATACTGGACGCCACGAAAATCGTTCTCGTGGCGAAGCTTCTCCGCCCGGTCGATGACATCTTTGTGGAATCCGCAAGCCCGGCATATTTCCGGAAGCCCGCTTTCTCCGCCGATGGACTTGAAGCGCGCCTGACCGTTGATAATGTGAAGGATGTAGCGGAGCTCATCGGCCTTTCCCTCAATCTGACAATTGCCACCGCTGGATCCGGTATTGAACAGACCGTCACGGTCGAATAGAGAGCAGCCATGACCATCAAGCCCGGTGACAAGCTTCCCGATGCCGAATTCTCTGTCATGACCGCCGATGGCCAGCAGAAGCTTTCGACCGATGTTGTATTCGCCGGCCGAAAGGTGGTGCTGTTCGCGCTGCCCGGCGCTTTCACGCCGACGTGCAGCATGAACCATTTCCCCAGCTTCCTGAAGGCAATCGATGCCTTGAAACTCAAGGGCGTGGATACGATCGCCTGCACTGCGGTGAACGACGTGCATGTGATGACCGCCTGGGGCAAAGCCCTGGACCCCGAAGGCAAGGTCATGATGCTGGCCGACGGTAACGGCGAATTTGCGCGGAGCCTCGGCCTCAATATCGATCTCAGCAGATCCGGCATGGGCGAGCGTTCGCGGCGCTATTCGATGGTGGTCGAGAATGGCGTGGTCAAGGCGCTGAATGTCGAGGACAAGCCCGGCGTCAACGTCTCGGGCGCTGAGACGGTTCTTAGCCAGCTTTGAATTTCCTGCCGCGCTTGAACGGCGCCATGCCTTCGCGGGCGAGTTCATCGGCCCGTTCGTTGACATCGTGTCCGGCGTGACCTTTTACCCAGTGCCACGACACGTTATGGCGGGCGAGGGCCGCATCGAGGCGCTGCCAGAGCTCGGCATTCTTGACAGGCTTTTTGTCCGAAGTTTTCCAGCCATTGCGCTTCCAGCCGTGGATCCATTTGGTGATGCCGTCCTTCACGTAGTTGGAATCGACATGCATCTCGATCGTGCAAGGCCGCTTAAGCGATTCAAGTGCGGAAATCGCCGCCATCAGCTCCATGCGATTGTTGGTAGTCTCCGCCTCGCCGCCGGAAAGCTCCTTGCGTTTGCCATTGTAATCGAGAATGACGCCCCAGCCGCCGGGCCCCGGATTGCCGGAGCACGCGCCATCCGTATGCGCGATGACGCGATTTGCCGTCATGCGGCGGGCTGGCTTTCGCGCAATTCACGCGGCAGCTTGAAGGAGACGTTTTCCTCGCGCAGCGTGACCTTCTCGACCGTCGCTTCATAGTGCTCGCGGAAGGCATCGATGATTTCGTTGACCAGGATTTCCGGAGCCGAGGCTCCCGCCGTGAGGCCAATGGTGCTGAGATTTTGCAATGTGGCCCAATCGAGATCGCGGGCGCGCTGCACGAGAAGGGCGCGCGGGCAGCCGCTCTTTTCTCCCACTTCGACGAGCCGTTTGGAATTGGACGAGTTGGGCGCACCGACGACGAGCAGCAGATCGATGCGCGAGGCGATTGATTTCACGGCGTCCTGGCGGTTGGTCGTGGCGTAGCAAATATCTTCCTTGAACGGGCCGCGGATTGAGGGGAAGCGCCGTTGCAATACGGCAATCACATCCTTGGTGTCGTCAACAGACAGCGTCGTTTGCGTCACATAGGCGAGTTTCTCCGAATCGCGCACGCTGAGCGCTTCTGCATCTTCAACAGCCTCTATGAGGGTGATGGCGCCGTCGGGCAATTGACCCATGGTGCCGATGACTTCCGGGTGGCCCCGGTGGCCGATGAGGATGATGTCGAGGCCCTCATCGTAGTGACGCTGCGCCTCCATGTGAACCTTGGTGACGAGGGGACAGGTCGCATCGATGTGGAACAGCTTTCTCGCCCCGGCTTCCTGGGGCACGGATTTGGGCACGCCGTGGGCAGAGAAGATCACGGGACGATCACCCGGCGGAATTTCGTTCAGCTCGTCGACGAAGATGGCACCCTTGGCGCGAAGATCGTCGACCACGAAGCGGTTGTGCACGATCTCGTGGCGCACATAAACCGGAGGGCCATAAAGGGCGAGCGCCCGCTCCACGATGTCGATGGCGCGGACCACGCCGGCACAGAAGCCACGGGGGCCGGCGAGCAGGATGGTGAGCGGCGGCTTCGGCATTTGGGCTACATGCGAGGGGTGGGGAACAATGTCAAGGAAGGCCCGTTGATGCTGTATTAGAATGCCCGCCATGTCAGTTGCACCCCCCTTTGAAACCTGGCTCCGGCCCGACGATCACGGCCTTTATTGCGTGCCGGGGGATTTTTATATCGACCCTCACGCGGCGGTTTCCCGGGCCGTCATCACCCACGGCCATTCCGACCATGCCCGCGCCGGACATGGCGCGGTGCTGGCGACGGAGGAGACCCTCGATATAATGCGGCTGCGCCTTGGCGAGTTTGCCGGGGGCCAGTTGCAGGCCATCGCCTATGGCGATGTGCTCACCATGGGCGATGTCACCGTTCGGCTGGTTCCGGCTGGCCATATCCTTGGCAGCGCGCAAATCGTCATCGACTATCGCGGGCAGCGCGCCGTCGTGTCGGGTGACTATAAACGGCATGCGGACGTGACTTGCTTGCCGTTCGAGCCCATCACCTGCGATCTCTTCATTACCGAGGCGACCTTTGGGCTTCCGGTGTTTTGCCATGAGCCCGACCACGGCGAAATCGGCAAGCTGCTGGCATCGCTGGCGGCGTTTCCCGAACGCACCCACCAGATCGGCGTTTACAGCCTGGGGAAATGCCAGCGGCTGATCGCGCTGTTGCGACAGGCGGGATATGAGAAGCCCGTCTGGCTCCATGGCGCACTGGTGTCGATGACGGATTACTATGTCGGTCAAGGCATCGCCCTGGGCGATATTCGCGCCGTGGCGGAGGCTGCGGATACTCTGCCGGGCGAAATTGTTCTCTCGCCGCCATCGGCCATCGGCGATCGCTGGTCGAGGCGGCTGGCCGAGCCGCTGGCCAGCTTTGCTTCGGGCTGGATGCGCATTCGCGGGCGCGTGCGCCAGCGCGGCGTGGAATTGCCACTGGTGATTTCCGATCATGCGGACTGGCCTGAATTGCTGGATACAATCCGCGAAACCGGGGCCGAGGAAATCTGGGTGACCCATGGCCGCGAGGAAGCCCTTGTCCATGCCGTGCAGGCGATGGGCTTGAAAGCCCGCGCGCTGGCCCTGGTGGGCCGCGAGGACGAGCCGGAATGAAGGCCTTCGCGGAGCTTCTCGACCGTCTGCTTTACACGCCGTCGCGCAATGGCAAGTTGACGCTCATGGCGAATTATTTCCGGGCGACGCCGGACCCGGACCGTGGTTACGCCCTTGCGGCATTGACCGACGGATTGCCGCATGCCTTTCCCATTCGCCGCATTTTCGTCGAGCTGGCGGAGAACCGCTTCGATCC
>JBKKDI010000318.1:0-2500 GCA_046708645.1 Aestuariivirga sp. | reverse complement strand
AATTTGGGCAAGGTCCAGGTCTGACCCTATGACCGGAACATCGAGCACCGACCGCGACGACCGGCCCCGGTCGACCAGGCCGGCAATTTGATAGCGTTGCTCGGCGCGAAATAGCTCAATCACGACCTTTGCATGGCCGCCGGTCCCGATGATAAGGACGGAGGAGTGGTTTTTCATGGGACGGTGAACATCGATTTGCGTTTAGCTGCGGCAGAAAATAGCCGAAGCGGCTGTTGGTAACGAGTAAATTCCATCCCGGGTCCAAGATGCGCTGTACGCGTAACCGGCATTGGGCGTCATAGGGTGGATTCGGCGACATGCATGGGGTGCCGCACGGATAATTGAGACACCCGGCTGGGGTAAATTGAACCTCAACCGGAGTGTCAGACATGACGAGTGGTGACGGGCAGAAGCCCGAAGGAGCGCCGGAGCGCTACCCCAAAGCTGGCGAAGGCGCCCCTTCGGGCGTTGACATGAATGGGCCGAAGCGGTTTTCCGTCAGGCGCAAGTTGGCAATCGTGGCGCGGTTGTTGCGTGGCGAGCCGTTGGAGTTGGTGGCCCGGGAGACGAATGTCACCGTCGCCAGGCTGAGCGGATGGCGCGAGCGTGCGCTTTCCGGAGCAGCAACAGCACTGAAAGAGCGCGATCGTGATTATCGTGACGACGAGATCGCCCGGCTGAAATCCAAGGTGGGCGAGATCACCATGGACAACGAACTGCTCTACGCCAAGATCGCGGCGATGGAGGGCAAACGCCCTTTGGCGCACAGGAGGTCGAGACGATGAGCCAGACGCTCTCGGCCTCCGTTGCTCGATGTTATGGTCTGGCGCGTGTTACGCGGGTGTGGGGTGTATCGCGCGCCAGCGTCTATCGCTCTCTCAAAGAGATGCAGCCGAACAAAATCGCCCGTCGCCCTGGTCCGGTCGGGGCATGTTCGGACGCGGAACTGGCAGACCATATCCGCCAGCATATAGCCGCCTCCCGTCTGCACGGCGAGGGCTACCGCAAGTTATGGGCGCGACTGCGCTTTGCCGGCGTTCGCGCGAGCCCGCGCCGTGTGCGACGGGTGATGCGGGAGAACGGCTTGCTCGCGCCGCATCGCGTTGGACGCAGCGAGGCCAAGGCACACAATGGGACGATCATCACCGACAAGGTCAATGAAATGTGGGGCACCGACATGACGCAGACAATCACCGTCCGAGAAGGCCGGGCCAATGTCTTCGTCGCAGTGGAACACGCCAATTCGGAAGTCGTCGGCATTCATGCATCGCGGTCGGCCAACCGCTTCGAGGCGCTGGAGCCGGTGCGCCAGGGCGTGCATCGGTGCTTCGGAGCCATCGCGCCCGGCGTGGCGCGTGGATTGAAGCTGCGTCACGATCACGGATCCAACTACATGTCCGTCGATTTCCAGGACGAGATCGAATGCTTGGGGATCGAAGCGTCGCCCTCGTTCGTGCGAGAGCCCCAGGGCAACGGCGTCGCAGAACGCTTCATCCGAACCTTGAAGGAGAATCTACTGTGGGTACGGACCTTCGACACCGTCGAAGAACTGCGAGCCGCGCTCGCCGAGTTTGCCTCTCGCTACAACGAAACTTGGCTCGTCGCCCGGCACGGCTATCGTACCCCAGCCCAGGTGCGAGCTGAACAATGCCGACTTGATCAGATCGCTGCGACCGATCTAAGGTTGGCCGCCTAAATAGCCTCAGCCGAGTGTCTCAAATCCGGGCCGCGGTACAGGATCGGGATCAAATTTTCAGCAATCCGCCGGCAAGCTAGCCGACAATCTCGAAGCCGCCGGCGTCGATCTAGAAAGCATTACCAAGGTCGTTTTCACCCACGCCCATGCCGACCATCTGTGGGGCGCGATCGACGATTTCGACGAATTGCGGTTTCCTAAAGCAAGCTATGTGATCTCGGCCGCCGAGTGGGAGTTCTGGATCGATCCTACGACTGTGGATCGCATGACCGATGCGTTCAAGGGCATGGCGCTTGGAAGCCGACGCATCCTCAAGCGATTGGAAGGAAAGCTTGAGCGCCGCGAGGCTGGCGACACACTCGCACCTGACCTCAGCTATGTCGAAGCTAATGGTCATACACCCGGCCATATGGCGGTGATGGTTGAGAATGGCGGTGAACATCTTCTGATCGGCGGCGATGCCATGAACAATGTAGCTGCATCTTTCGCGCGGCCTGATTGGCGCGACGGCGCCGATCTCGATCACGAGCGTGGCGCTGCCACCCGCAAGCGATTGCTTGATCGTCTTGCGGCCGACCAACTTCCGCTCATCGCTTTCCATCTGCCCTGGCCAGGGCACGGAATAGTCGAGCGCCGCGACGCGGGCTATCGCTTCATCCCGCATTGAACAGGAGTATTGAGCGTGCCGGTGCAAAGAAGCTTGACTGCTTTATTCTTGCTAGGAATGGCGTCGTCCGCTGATGCTCAAGATACGGCAAATGGCGAAAAAATATTCGCCCAATGCCGTCCCTGCCACCAGGTTGG
>JBKKDI010000317.1:0-2577 GCA_046708645.1 Aestuariivirga sp. | reverse complement strand
AGGAGATCCAGGAAATCATCAAGCGCATTGTGGTCGAACGGAAATGTTCGGTCCTGCTAGTGGAACAGCGGCTCGATTTCGTTCGCGACATCACGAAGCGCTTCGCCATTCTCGATACCGGGCGAGTCGTCGCTCAAGGCGACATCGGCAAGCTAACCGACGCCGTCATCAAAAAGCATCTACAGGTTTAGCGGAGGAGGACATCCATGACCAAGACCATAATCTCTGTCGACATCAAGAAACCGCCGTCCGAACAACCCACCCCTCTGCACAACCGATGGCACCCCGACATTCCGCCCGTCGTGACCGTAAAGCCCGGCGAGGACTTCATCGTCGAGGCGCTGGATTGGACAGCCGGGCAAATCAAGAACGATGACAATGCCGCGGATGTCCGCGACTGCTACCTGCCGCCTTGCCACCATCTGGTAGGCCCAATCGAGGTGACCGGCGCCGAGCCGGGAGACATTCTCGTCGTCGATATACTTGATATCGGTCCGCTCCGGAACAATGAGTGGGGCTATACCGGTATCTTCAAGACAGCGAACGGCGGCGGCTTCCTCACCGACCTCTTTCCCGAGGCGCGCAAGGCGATTTGGGATTGCAAGGGCATCTATGCGAGCTCACGCCATATTCCCAAGGTGCGCTTTGCGGCGATCACCCATCCAGGCCTGATTGGGACCGCTCCGAGCCACGAACTTCTCGCGACATGGAACAAGCGCGAAGCCGAACTCATCGCAACTAATCCGAACCGGGTTCCTCCCTTCGCACTGCCGCCAACTCCCGAAGGCGTCTTGCTCGGCTCTCTCAAGGGCGATGCACTCAAGAAAGCGGCGAACGAGGCGGCCCGCACCATCCCGCCTCGCGAACATGGCGGCAACTGCGACATCAAGAATATCTCGCGCGGCTCCCGCATCTACTTCCCGGTCTACGTCAAGGGAGCGAAGCTCTCCATGGGCGACTATCACTTCTCGCAAGGCGACGGAGAAATCACCTTCTGCGGCGCGATTGAAATGGCCGGGTGGATCCACATGCATGTCGAGGTGATCAAGGGCGGCGTGGGCAAGTACGGACTGGTCAATCCCCTGTTCAAGATCAGCCCTGTCGATCCGCATTACGGCGACTATCTGGTGTTCGAGGGCATCAGCGTCGACGACAAGACGGGCAAGCAACTTTATAACGATGCGACCATGGCCATGCGGCGGGCTTGCCTCAACGCCATCGAATATCTGTCGAAGTTCGGATATTCGAAGGAGCAGGCCTATGTCATTCTCGGCTGCGCACCCGTCGAGGGCCGCATCGGCGGGGTGGTCGACATCCCGAATGCCTGCGTGTCGATGGCCATTCCAACCGCCATGTTTGAATTCGACATTCAGCCGAATGCCGCCGGTCCCCAGAAACATGTCGACTCCTCGAAAGTCGATTTGGCCCGGGCTCGCTAGGAGGCGCGAACAATATGCCGCTCTACAATTATGAGTGTCCTCGACATGGCGCGTTCAGCGACTGGCGCAACATGAGCGATTCCGGAAAACCGGCGCCATGCCCGGCATGCGGAGACCTGTCTCGCCGCAGCGTCTCCGCGCCGTATCTCGGCATCGATTCCGGGGTTCGGAAGGCTCACCGGATCAACGAGAGGAGCGCCGATGAACCAAGGGTGGTCCGCCGCAAGCGAGGCGATCCGATCCCTCACGACGCCAGCCGCGATTTAACCGCGCATCGGGCTGCCGCTCACGCTCACAACCACCACCATGGGGGACATTCCCACTCCCATGGCGGCGGCGATACACAAGTCTCGAAACACCCATGGATGGTGAGACATTAAAATGTGCAGACATGATGCTACTTAATCTTCACGCGGCAAGGTAGGTTCGAAGCAATCGGATGAGGTTAGCCGAGATTTTCCCTGCTGCCCCCGAGGTCGTTGCGGGGTGAACGCTGCTCCAGACATGAACTGATTAAAGGCGCGAAAGATGATTCGGGTTGAAAGTATCCTTGGCAACCGGATCGCCCCAGCTTTCCATGAGAAAATCCATGCCTTAGAACATCATGGCGCGGTAGAATTTGTAACGATCCAGGCCGGGGACCTGGATCGGCACCGTCTGATGGCGCGCACCGACAAAGGAGAGGAAGTTGCGATCGCGCTGCGCCGCGACCAGAAGCTCTACGACGGCGCGGTGCTATTTCTTGATGTGCATCGTGCGATCATCGTGCGGGAGCGATTTTGCTAGGTTTCTGCGGCCTTCAGCTGTTTGATGCCGCTCCTCTGAGCATTCCGTCTCTCATGAATGGATCATACTAAGATATGACCACTCAAGGTGTTTCCGCAGCAACAACTTGATAAACCTATATTTTTGCGAAGCGCGTTAAGTAAAAGGATTTTTTGGATACCTGCGGAAGCGGACGGACAGGTACGAACAGGGTGCTGGCGGAGGGGGAGTCCGCCAAACTATCGTTTACCCCCATCCGGTGCAATTCGCCAGTGTCTCCAAAATCCCCATCTAATATGCCTTTCTTTTCGCCGGTGATTTCCCCCGTTCATGGACGTTTGCTGCAATCCGCGTTTCGTGGTAGGGCATATGG
>JBKKDI010000316.1:0-3664 GCA_046708645.1 Aestuariivirga sp. | reverse complement strand
CTTATCGGACATCCGCAGGAAGGTAGCCAGAAAATGCATCCGACTGAAAAAGTTGTCCGACAGTTTCACGAATCCTGGAACATGCGCGACCCTGATCGAGGAGCAGCAGTCATTGCCGAAGACTGCGATTTCGAGGATATCGCCCGTGGCGAGAAACTTCCGGGGAAAGATGCCTACAAGAGCGATTATTACCGCTGGCGTGAAGCCTTCCCTGACGGGCTCTGCAAAGTCGAGAATGTAATCGTTAGCCAATGCGGAGAGTGGGCAACAGTCGAGTTCCGCAATACGGGCACACATACCGGAGTACTTCGTTCAAGCCTTGGGGATTTCCCGCCGACCGGCAAACGAGCCGAGGTCCGCTATTGCTCTGTTATGCGAGTCCGAGACGGGCTGGTGGTTGAGGGCCGCGACTACTACGATAGCGCCACCATCGCCCGTCAATTAGGGCTAGTCGACTGAGGCGCCATAAGGTCTTGGCGACAACTTATAGCCCCGATTAGGTACATTGGGTCTGCGGTCTAGACGTCGGCTTTGTCCGCATTGCGATCATCCGAAGATTATTCGGGTGGGGGTTCGAAGTGCCGGAGTCAGACCACTAGTAAACTGGCAGATGCAGGTCTAATACCTAGTGTTTCACACAATGCCGTGGCTCTTCTGTGCCGCAGACTCCACCAACACCGAAAATCGCTAGAGCATGCCGGGTCGTGAAAAAGCGTGCAAACGATGGGAGGTTTCCTCCGCCAGCAATGCAACCAATTCGGACGCAGGCATATCTCTCGTGAGTGCAACTGACTGACCAGCATACAAACTCATAAATTCATGATCTCCGGTTTTTTCAAGCGGGTGGGTTAAATCAGATTGGGCTGGAAATGGCAAAGGTAACAAGCCATTGCGTGACAGATCTTCAATGAGCCTATTCTTTATGAAGCGAGCCGGTCTTCCTGTCATGAGGTCTGTGATGACCGTACTGATATCATTGGCGACGCTCAAGCAGGTTCGATGCTGCTGGGTCACATTGGCCTCATCACAGCGGAGAAACGCCGTTCCCAACTGAACAGCGCTTGCCCCCAACATCAGGGCTGCTGCAATACCGCGTCCATCGGATATGCCGCCAGCAGCAATGACGGGAATCTCGACCGCATCAACGACCTGGGGCAGAAGCGAAAACAGGCCCGGCTGCATTTTAACGTCAATGCCTGAAAATGTGCCCCGATGGCCGCCTGCTTCAGTGCCCTGCGCAATAATTGCGTCCACACCGCGGGCTTCGAGCAGCTTTGCCTCCGCCACTGTTGTAGCAGTGCACACGACGAATATGCCTGCCGCCTTGATGGCGTTGATGACTTCGTCATGTGGCAAGCCGAAATGGAAGCTGACAACTTCGGGCTTCATCTTCTGCAGTACCGCGAGATGATCCGCATCTATCTCGCCAGCCGAAGCATTCGGCTGGGGAACAGGTCCTAGTCTGTGTTCATCAAATAGCGCCTGCAAGTGCGTTCGCATTGCTTGGCCGGTGCCGGTCAGGTCTCCGGGGTTTTCCCAAAGCGGGTAATTGACGTTCAAACTGCCACCGCTAAGCTGATGAAAACCTGCGATACGCCGCTCCGCCTCAATTGCCGAATACCCCCACATTCCAAGGCCGCCTAGCCCGCCGTTATTGGCAACGGCGGCGGCAAGAGCTGGGGTCGAAAGCTCGCCCATAGGGGCTTGAAAGATCGGCCAGTTGAGCTTCAAACGATCAGTCAGGTTGTTACGATGCCACATCTCGGTCACCTCGCAAAATGCAACTCATTGGGATCGTAAGCTTAACAGATCGGTTCAGAATCACGCTTTCAAACAGACAAATAGCTAACCGGCTTGAACATCCCAGAATCCTTGCCATCCGCAGCCTAAAACCCTAGGAGCCGACATCTAAAAACTGAAAATCGGGCGATCATACTCTGCTCATGTTGTGGACCATTTCCAGCTTCCGTATTCACCGGTGAATAATTTTTCCTCTTTCCCTAGGCTGTAAAAACATGCCGCTCTCAAGCGAGCAATAGATATGGCGCGAGGTTGTTGGACATCCCAATTTGACCCAGAGCGGTAATCAGCTTTAGACGCCATGTCGCGGCCCAAGTCACTCTTTCAAACCCAAGCTAAGCAATTTCGCTCGCCCAACCCTCGCCGTATCTAAGCTGGAAGCTCAGGAATGGCGGTGTGCTCATCAAACACTCGGGCACAGGCCGGCCGCTCTCTGACAGCTTTGCATAGGACGTCAATCCGTTTCCATCGGGCGAATAGATCAGGTTTGTCTGGGTGGAAGACGGCAAGCATGCAGAGGTAAATGTCCAGCGCACTGAAGCCGCTCGACAAAAAGTACGGCGTCCCGTCGATTGCGTTATCCAAAACATCAAAACACCGTCCGATGTCGCGAATCGCTGCTAGACGGACCGACTCAATGCTGGCTTCATCGACTGTAAACCTTTCCGGATGGCACGCCCGCTTGAGGGTCATGTATCCCGTAGTTGCCATGTAGATCAGCCAGCGAAGGAACTCTGCGCGGTCCGAACTTCCAGAGAGCGGCACGAGCCGAGATTGGGGATGGAGTTCGCCCAATACAAGCACGATGGCAGCGGACTCGCTGATCACACTGCCATCGGGCAACCGCAACGCTGGAACCTGTCCCGTTGGATTGACGTGGAGGTACTCGGGACCCTTGTGCTCGCTACGGGCCATGTCAACGGGAAGTTTTCGGAAGGCAACCCCCATTTCTTCAAACATGGCCTGCGGGGCAATCGCTCCAGAGAAAGCTTCCCAATAAAGCGTGTATTCAAGGTTCTTCATGTTACCCTCGTAGTTAGCGAAACTGCCGTCACCCCTCGGTGAGCCCATTTAAATGCTTATTCTTATGGAAGGCCAAGACGCCACTCCGCACCTTGGCCCATTCTTGCGTCTGGATCTTACCCTTGTGCCCGCACACCGTGCAGCAAAGGTTTCGGCTGATGAGGGTCGATCAACGAGTTTATGCCCCAAGGGATCGTGCCACCTCCATTGCGACCGTGACCTGGCAACGTTTAGCGCCGGGCGGTCTTTCAGAGAAGTCCAGGGTGATGAGTAGCACCGTTCCTTGAGGGATCTCTGCTCCGCCATACAACAATTGTAAATCCGGCGATCACCCATTCCTCAGTGGTGTGCAAAAACTGGTCGAGGTAAGAATAAGTCTATTCCGACAGCAGGTCCCCCGAGCCTCCCATTTCCTTCGGCACATCCTTCTGCTTCGGTAAGCCGTCTTTCATGGGTAGCACAGTCTCCTGATAGTTGACGTGCAAAGCCGGTTTGAACTTTACGGACGGAATGACGGCAGCAGGGACATCGATCAACGTCCAGCCGGGATGATCAATAAAAAGATGACCGCCGCAGTTCTTGCACCACTTTCGCAGGCTCACCTCGGTCCGGTGATAGACCCCGATGATGCCGGCGCCTTTGGTGACCTTCACGCTGTCCGGAGCCCAGCCCGTCCAGGCGTGCACAGGTTCGGCCGACCACACCCGGCAGGAGCTGCAGTGGCAGTAGCCCATCCCAACCGGCTCACCCGTGGCTGTAAACTCGACGGAACCGCAGAAGCACTTGCCCTTATGAGTCATCGCGTCACTCATCTGGCTCTCTTTTTCAAGTTAACCGAAAT
>JBKKDI010000315.1:0-2876 GCA_046708645.1 Aestuariivirga sp. | reverse complement strand
CTGGATGGTGGCGCGGCGTTATGACGACAGCGAAAAACTGAAAATCCACCGGGAACGGCTGGAGCACATCTTTGGCGACAAGCGGCAATTTCTCGACACGGAGGAAACGCGGGCCCGGCTTAACTCGTCGCGTTACTTCCAGAGTCTTTACGATCCCTCCGCCTTTCATGTGCATCCTTTGCGCTACGCCCTTCTGATCGCGCGGCGCGCCGAGGCGGCGGGGGCCGTGCTGCATGAGCAATCGCCCGCGCTGGAGGTTTCGGGTTCGCGCGGAAATCTGGTGGTGCGCACGGCGGGCGGCAGCGTCCGCGCAGCCCATGTTGTTTATGCCGTATCGGCGTTGGACCGGCGCATTCATCCCGCCACTGGGCGCGCCGTGCTGCCGGTCGCCACCTATGTGGCGGTGACGGAGTCCCTGGAACAGGATGCGATCCGCACGCCCAGTGCTGTGTCCGATTCGCGCCGGGCGGGGAACTATTACAGATTGGTGGGCGAAGGCCGCATTCTCTGGGGTGGCGCCATCACCACCCGCCTTGCAGCGCCGGCCCGGCTAGCGGCCCATATGAAGAGCGATATGCTGTCGGTGTTCCCGCAGCTTGGAAACCCCCGGGTGGATTTTGCCTGGGCTGGCCTCATGGGATACGCGCGCCACAAGATGCCGCTTATTGGCGGCGACGGTCAGGGCCAATGGTGGGCCACGGCCTTCGGCGGGCACGGCATGAACACAACCGCCATGGCTGGTATCCTGCTGGCCCGCGCCATTGCCCACGGCGATGACGAGTACCGGAGATTTGCACCTTTCGCGCCGCAATGGGCGGGCGGGCCCTTCGGCCGGGCTGCCGTGCAAGCGAGCTACTGGTGGATGCAGATCCGGGACATGATGGACGAGATGAAACTGCCGCGCCCCGCCAGGCCCACTAAGACAATCTTCAAAGTTTGACGGCATCCTCCGGCTTTCCTGACAACCTAGAGGCCAGTTTTTCAGGCTATTGTCGAAGCAGGTGGGGGCCGCTATAAGCCCGCGCCACGAGTGGGGCTAAAGAGAGTCATGATGGCTGTAGAAGTCGACGAAGACTACAAACCCGTAGACGACGAGCCGTTCATGAAAGAACGCCAACGTGAATACTTCCGGGCCAAGTTGCTGGCCTGGAAGGAAGACATCCTCAAGGAAAGCAAGGAAACCATTGCCCATCTGCAGGAAGAGAACCACGTTCTGCCCGATTTGGCCGACCGTGCCTCCTCGGAGACGGACCGCTCGCTCGAACTGCGCACCCGCGACCGGCAGCGCAAGCTGATCGCCAAGATCGATGCGGCGCTCAAGCGAATCGACGACGGCACCTACGGCTATTGCGAGGAGACCGGAGAACCGATCAGCCTCAAGCGGCTCGATGCCCGCCCCATCGCCACACTCTCGATCGAAGCCCAGGAACGCCACGAGCGCCGCGAGCGGGTGTACCGGGACGACTGACCCTTCGAACTTCATGCTGAGGTGTGAGGCCCTAAGGGCCGAGCCTCGAAGCATAGCAGTCAGCTCCACGCCAAACCCTTCGACGCTCGCTTCGTTCGCACCTCAGGGTGAGGAAAGCAGAGCAGCCTGGAAGCACCGGTCACAACGCAATCTGAAAGTTACCCCCTCATTACCGTGAGCGCTTCCTCAAGCAGGGCTTGCGAGCCGGCGGTGATGACGTTGCCGCCCGTTGCCGCATTGCCCCCCGTCCACTCCGCATAAACGCCGCCCGCGCCGGTGACGATGGGAAGCAGGGGTGCAATGTCGTAGGTCTGGAGATTGGCATCCATGGCGATGTCGATATGGCCCGCCGCCATGACCGCGAAAAAATAGGCGTCCCCGCCGTAGCGGGTGAGCTGCGCCTTTTTCCGAAGCCGCTCAAAGCCTGCGTAGTCCGGCGGGGAGCGGTAGAGTTCAGGCGCCGTGGTGCCGATGGTGGCGGCGGCAAGGCCCACACCGGTTCGCGTGCGGATGGCGTGACTGTCGCCCCGGTGGTCAAGCCAGGCGCCTTCCGGACTTCCGTAAAACATGTCGCCCACGAAGGGCTGGTTCATCAGCCCAACGACAGGCTGACCCTCGAAGGTGAGGCCGATGAGGGTTGCCCAGGTGGGCATGCCGCAGACGAACGACCTGGTGCCATCCACCGGATCGAGGATCCAGGTGAAGCCGGAGCGGCCTTCCTTGACCCCATATTCCTCGCCGTTGATGCCATGGTCGGGATAGCGCTCCTCGATCATCTTGCGAATCACCCGCTCGCCCGCCCGGTCGCCTTCGGTTACGGGATCCCAAACCGGTCCGGCTTTCACGGCGATTTCCGCGTTGCGGCGGAACCAGGGGAGGATTTCGATGGCGGAGGCCCTGGCGAGTGCCATCGCAAAGCGCGTGAGGTCTTGCCAGTCGGGAGGGCGCATGGGAATCCTCCTATAGCGCATAAGCTAAACGCTCAAGGCTGAACCGGTTGTGCATTGCAGCAGACATTGATATGCGAAATTCGCATGGGCTTATGAGTCTTCCGCTTTGACTTGAGTTTCGAGGTTTTTAATTTGTTATTCAATAGTTTATGGAGATGGCTCTCGAAAGGATTTGCCTGAAAAATTGACCGTTTGAAAAATTCTTCACATTGGTATTGAACATGTCATGTTGCGCTGCCAAATAGCGCCCGTGAGGCAGCGATGCTTCGCATGCCCTTCCTGGGCGTTTCCTCCCCATACTTGGGCCGGTTCACTTCGGTGCATCGGCCCTTTTTTTATTCCGCCGCCAGCCTTCGGGGTGAGAACCGGGCCTCGATCTCGGGCAGCAAACCTCCGATCACCGAGCTCAGGGTTTGTTGCACCGGCAGGAAATCCCGGGTCTTTTCCAAAGTGGTTTC
>JBKKDI010000314.1:0-7988 GCA_046708645.1 Aestuariivirga sp. | reverse complement strand
GCGGGCAGCATCACATCCATGGGAACGAGTGAAGTGACTTTGTTGGCAAGGCCGAGCCGGTTGAGGCCGGCGGCGGCAAGGAAAGTCGCGTGCGCTTCGCCCTGAGCAAGCTTGCTCAGCCGGGTCTCCACATTGCCACGGAACAACACGGTTTTTACATCGGGCCGCAACCGCAAAAGCTGGGCGGTGCGGCGTACCGATGATGAGCCGATGGTGGCGCCAAATGGAAGGTCCGCGATGCTCGCGGCGACGGGACTGAGAAAGGCTTCGCGGGCATCCTCGCGCGGCAGAAATGTGGAAATGACGAGCCCGTCCGGCAGGCGCGCCGGCATGTCTTTCATGGAGTGAACGGCGAAATCGATGGCGCCGGCCAACAGCGCTTCCTCGATCTCCTTGGTGAACATGCCCTTACCGCCCACCTCGGTCAGCGGCCGGTCGCGGATGCGGTCGCCGGTCGTGGTGATGGTGACGATCTCGATTTCGTCCTCGCTAAAACCATGGGCCACCGTCAGGCGGGCGCGGGCTTCGCGGGCCTGGGCTAAGGCAAGGGGCGAACCTCGCGTTCCGATTTTCAGGCGGGGCATTTGCAAGTCATATCCGGCGGATGCTAGAGCGGGGCACCTCTTAGACCGATTGAGCGGAGACGTCACGAGCCCCATGGCCGCAGCGGCGACACATATTCTCGGCATCGAAACCTCCTGCGACGAAACCGCCGCCGCCGTGATCCGCAGGAATGCCGATGGCGCGGGGGCGATCCTTTCCAATGTGGTGCGCTCGCAAATCGAGGATCACGCGCCCTATGGCGGTGTCGTGCCGGAGATAGCGGCCCGCGCCCATGTGACGGTGCTGGACCGGCTGGTCAAGCAAGCACTGGCTGAATCCAACTTGGGTTTCCGGCAATTGGACGGCATTGCTGCAACCGCGGGGCCGGGGCTGCTGGGCGGGGTCATCGTCGGCCTGACAACGGCCAAGGCGATCGCACTCGCCCATGGCAAGCCGTTGCTGGCGGTCAATCACCTTGAGGGTCATGCGCTGACGCCCCGCCTCATCGGCCCGTGTGCTTTTCCCTATTTGCTCCTGTTGATTTCAGGCGGCCATACGCAGTTTCAGAGTGTCGACGGGGTAGGCAGCTACCGCCGCCTCGGCACCACCATCGACGATGCGCTGGGGGAAGCTTTCGACAAGGTGGCCAAGCTGGTGGGGCTGGGTTATCCGGGCGGACCGCAAGTTGAAGTTCATGCGCGGCGCGGCAATGGGCGGCGTTTTGATTTTCCACTGCCGCTGAAGGGGCGGAACGACTGCAATTTTTCTTTTTCCGGATTGAAGACGGCGGTGCGCGAGGCGGTACACGATTTCGGCGCGCTTTCGGATCAAGATGTTGCCGATGTGTGCGCCAGCTTCGAGGCGGCAGTGGCCGAGACGATGGAAGACCGGCTGCAGCACGCCATTGAAATTTTCCGCGCGCTTCATCCCGGCGTGGAAGCACCGGCTTTGATCGTAGCTGGCGGGGTTGCGGCGAATGCCGCTCTCAAGGCGGTGTTCGAGCAGCAAGCCGCCATCCATGGCTTCCGGTTGATCGTGCCGGCGCCTGAGCTGTGCACGGATAACGCGGCGATGATCGCCTGGGCGGGCGCTGAACGGCTGGCCTTGGGCATGGTGGATGATCTTGATGCCCCGGCCAGGGCGCGCTGGCCGCTCGACCAGGTGTCTGTTCCGGTTTATGGCTCGGGCAAGCTCGGGGCCAAGGCATGAAGCGCCGCATCGGTATTGCCGGTGCCGGTGCGTGGGGCCGGGCGCTGGCCCATGTGGCAGGCCTGGCGGGACATGACGTTTCAATCTGGCCGCGCGGACACGTTCCCGACGGCCACCCCTGCGATGCCATCGTTCTCGCCGCTCCCGCACAGGTGGCGCGCGAGGTTCTGACGGTCATAAAACCCGCGGTGCGAAATGGTTTGCCGCTCATCATCGGCGCCAAGGGCATTGAACAATCGAGCGGCCTGTTCATGAATGAAGTCGTGAGCGAGGTTACTCCTGATGCGCGGCCCATGGTTCTTTCAGGCCCGGGCTTCGCGGCGGATGTGATGCGGGGACTTCCAACGGCGGTGGTATTGGCGGCGGGAACGCTTGCCGAGGCGAGTGAATGGGCGGAGGCGCTTTCCGTGCCCTCTTTCCGCATCTACAGTTCAGACGATGTGCGAGGTGTCGAGATTGGCGGTGCGCTGAAGAACGTTCTTGCCATTGCTTGCGGTATTGCCGATGGCCGCAGCCTCGGCGACAGCGCGCGGGCGGCACTGACGACGCGAGGCTTTGCCGAGTTGATGCGCTTTGGGCGAAAGCTTGGTGCAAAACCTGAAACGCTGATCGGGCTTTCCGGCTTGGGCGATCTTCTGCTCACCTGTTCAAGCAAGCAATCGCGCAACTATGCTTTTGGGCTCGCCATTGGCGCTGGGCGCACCGTGGCTGAGGCCTTTGCGCAATCGACCGGCGTTGTCGAAGGCGCCTTTACGGCGAAAATCGCTTTCGAGCTGGCGATGAGGCACAAGGTCGACGTGCCTATCGTTGACGCCGTCCACGTCATCATCGATGGCAATGCAAGTCCCGATGCGGAGATCGCCAAACTGCTGGCCCGGCCAGTGGGCAAGGAAATGGAGACGGCGTAATGGCCTATTGGTTGTTCAAATCCGAACCCGAAGTGTGGTCGTGGGAGGTGCAGAAGGCCAAGGGCAAGGCCGGCGAGGAGTGGACGGGGGTGCGCAACTACCAGGCGCGCAACCACATGCGGGCCATGAAACTGGGCGACAAGGGTTTCTTCTACCACACGGGCGATGAGAAGGCAGTGGTTGGCATCGTCGAGGTATCCAAGCTCGCGCACAAGGATTCAACGGCCAAGGAAGATGCCTGGGAGTGCGTCGATATCAGGGCCCTTATGGATGTGCCGAGGCCGGTAACTCTCGAATCCATCAAAGGTGACCGCCGGCTCAAGAATATGGTGCTCGTCAATAATTCGCGCCTCTCAGTGCAGCCGGTAACGGCTGAGGAATGGAAGATGGTCTGCGATCTCGGTGGAGTTAAGATTCCGCCCAAGCTGGCGTGAGCAGGAGGAACAATGTCCGAAAAAATCTATCCGGTGCCGGCTGCGTGGAAGAAAAAGGCTTATGTCGATGACGCCGGTTACAAAAGGATGTACGCGGAGTCAGTCAAGGACCCTGGGAAATTCTGGGGCAAGCAGGCCAAGCGGCTCGACTGGTTCAAGCTGCCCAAGAAAATCAAAAACACCAGCTTTGAATATCCGAATGTCTCGATCAAATGGTATGAGGACGGCGTTCTCAATGTCTCGTGGAATTGCATCGACCGGCATCTCAAAAAACGCGGCAATCAGGTTGCCATCATCTGGGAAGGGGACGATCCCTACTACGACAAGAAAATCACCTACAAAGAACTGCATGAGCAGGTCTGCCGCTTCGCCAATGTGCTGAAGAAGAACGGCGTCAGGCGCGGCGATTGCGTTACCATCTATCTGCCGATGATTCCGGAGGCGACCTATGCGATGCTGGCCTGCACGCGCATTGGCGCGGTTCATTCCGTAGTGTTCGGCGGCTTCTCGCCGGACTCGCTGGCGGGGCGCATCAACGACGCCAATTCCAAGCTGGTCATCACCGCCGATGAGGGCCTGCGCGGGGCCAAGAAGGTGCCGCTCAAGGTCAACACCGACGAGGCGCTGAAGAAGTGCGCCGGCGATGAGAAGGTGATCGTGGTGCGCCGTACGGGCGGGGCGGTCACCATGAAAGCGGGGCGCGACGTCTGGTACCATGAAGAGGCGGCGAAGGTTTCCACCGACTGCAAGCCGGAGAAGATGAAGGCGGAAGACCCGCTGTTCATTCTCTACACCTCGGGCTCCACCGGCAAACCCAAGGGCGTGCTGCATACGACGGGTGGCTATCTCGTCTATGCGGCGATGACGCATCAATATGTTTTCGATTACCACGACGGCGATATCTACTGGTGCACGGCGGATGTGGGCTGGGTGACGGGTCACAGCTATATCGTCTACGGGCCGCTGGCCAATGGCGCCACGACGCTGATGTTCGAGGGCGTTCCCAATTATCCCACGAACTCGCGGTTTTGGGAGGTGATCGACAAGCACAAGGTCAACATCTTTTACACAGCACCCACCGCCATCCGCGCCTTGATGGGGGCTGGCGAAGAGCCGGTGAAACGCACGTCGCGCAAGTCGCTTAAGCTTTTGGGCTCTGTCGGCGAGCCGATCAATCCGGAAGCGTGGGAATGGTATCGCCGCGTGGTTGGGGATGGCCGCTGCCCGATCGTTGATACCTGGTGGCAGACGGAGACGGGCGGCATTCTCATTGCGCCGCTCCCCGGCGCCACCAAGCTCAAGCCCGGGTCGGCCACCAAGCCATTCTTCGGCTGCCGGCCCGCGCTGGTCGATGACAAGGGCGCCATTCTTGACGGGCCAGCGTCCGGCAATCTCGTCATTCTTGACTCGTGGCCGGGCCAGATGCGCACGGTGTTCGGCGATCACCAGCGTTTCGTCGAGACCTATTTCTCGGCCTACAAGGGCATGTATTTCACCGGCGACGGCTGTAGGCGAGATGAGGACGGTTACTACTGGATCACGGGACGAGTCGACGATGTGCTCAATGTCTCCGGCCACCGGCTTGGCACGGCAGAAGTCGAGTCGGCTCTCGTCAGCCACAAGCTTGTTTCAGAGGCGGCCGTCGTCGGGTATCCGCACGACATCAAGGGTCAGGGCATTTACTGTTATGTCACGTTGATGGCGGGCGAGACCGGTTCCGACGAGTTGCGCAAGGAACTGGTGGGCCATGTGCGCAAGGAGATCGGTCCGCTGGCAAGCCCCGACAAAATCCAGTTCGCACCAGGCCTGCCGAAGACCCGCTCCGGCAAGATCATGCGAAGGATTCTCCGCAAGATCGCCGAGGAAGATTTTGGCGCACTTGGCGATACGTCGACCCTGGCCGATCCGTCGGTGGTGGATGATTTGATTGCGAACCGGCAGAACAGAAAAGAGTGATCTTCACCGGCAGCCCCTGAACCAGCCCATGTCGAAGTGGAAATGATCGGCATGGTCGGCATTGTAGTCGGGGCTCAACACGATGTTGAACCATTGACAGGCTCCGCTGCGAACATCGTGCAGGAAGCGCGCGGCGGGGCCACCGGTGTGCCAGTCATTTTTCAGTGAAATACCGCGCCCATTGGCGAGCTGGAAGCCCGCCAGATCGAAGGCATTGGCGGTGGCGTGTTGGCTTTGCCGCCAGCTTCCCCGGATATTGCGGCACGAATAGCTGCCAAAATGGTGGATGCGGTCTACCTCCGATCCGAAATGGAGCCGTGCGAGAGGCTGAATTTCGTGCCGTTCAAACAAGTAAAGCCGCAGCGCCAGATCGCAGCGCATTTCTTCCGCCGCAAAGCCAGCGCGTGACAAACGGGAAAGAGTGATGGTGCTTCGCCGTTCGCAGCCGGGCCGTTCTGTTCGTTCTGGCATGGGCTGAACGTTGACTCCTACCTTGCGAAGAACGGCAATGCAGGCGGCAGTATTGCCGGACAACATCCGTAGTTTGACCGCCGTTACGAAATTGGGTTTGGCCGAGAGCTCCAGTTGGACCAAGGGATTGTAATCGTCCGGGATCAGGCGCTTGACCGCGGCCCCAAAGAAGATCGCCGCCAGCACCAGGACGATCAGAACAAAACCCGAAACCCGTGACCCGAGCCGCATTCGCCGGTGTTGAATGGCGCAATGCGTTGAAATTGCGGCATTTGCGATATGGCAGCGCGCAAGCTAGAACTGGCAGCAGCGAGGGGATACGGAATCATGACGGAAACGAAACCGGCGGCGCGGCCCTTGTCGCCGCATCTGCAGATTTACCGGCCGATGCTCACGATGATGATGTCCATCATGCACCGCATCACGGGTGCTGCTCTTTATTTCGGGGTCATCCTGCTGGTCTGGTGGCTTTGGGCCGCCGCTGCATCTGACTTTCAGTTCGATTGGGCGCAAGCTTTCTTCGGCCATTGGTTTGGGATAATCGTTTTGTTCGGGTTTACCTGGGCGCTTATTCATCACGCCTTGGGTGGCATACGTCACCTGATCTGGGACACGGGGCGCGGCTTCAATCCCTCGACAATCGAGTGGATGGCGCGCGCCAATCTGGCAGGCTCGATCATTCTCACCGTTTTGCTGTGGCTCATCGCCTATGGGGTGATGGCATGACCATGCGGACACCGCTCGGCAAAGTTCGAGGCCTCGGCTCCGCGAAATCCGGTGCGGAGCATTGGTTGCTCGAACGGGTGATAGCCCTTGCCAATCTGCCGCTGAACCTATTTCTGGTGATCTTCGTTCTTATGCACCTGGGCGCTGCGCGCGCCGATGTAATTGCCAGCGTGCGCAATCCGATCGTCGCCGGATTGCTCGCCATTTCCCTGATTGCCATCCTGTGGCACATGAAACTGGGTATGCGCTCGATCATCGAGGACTATGTGCATGGCGAGGCCGCCAAGCTCACCTTGCTCATGCTCAACAGCGCCTACACTGTCATTCTCGGCGTCGCCGCGATCTTCGCTATTCTCAAGATGAGTTTCGCACCGTGACCGCCGCCTATCCGGTTACCGATCATACTTTCGATGTGATTGTGGTAGGCGCGGGAGGGGCCGGGCTCCGCGCCACCCTCGGCGCTTCGCAAGCAGGCCTGAAGACGGCCTGCATCACCAAGGTGTTTCCGACGCGTTCGCACACGGTGGCGGCCCAGGGCGGCATCGCCGCTTCGCTCGGCAACATGGGCCCTGACGATTGGCGCTGGCATGTCTATGACACGGTGAAGGGTGCTGACTGGCTGGGCGACCAGGATGCCATCGAATATCTCTGCCGCAATGCGCCGACCGCGGTCTATGAACTGGAACACTTCGGTTTGCCGTTTTCCCGCACAGAGGACGGCAGGATTTATCAGCGGCCCTTTGGCGGCCACATGATGAATTTCGGCGATGGCCCGCCGGTGCAGCGAACATGCGCCGCCGCCGACCGCACCGGGCATGCCATGCTGCACACGCTCTATGGCCAGTCGCTTCGGCATTCGGCGGAATTCTTTGTCGAATACTTCGCGCTCGATCTCATCATGGAAAACGGCGCCTGCCGGGGCGTCGTGGCGCTATCGATGGACGATGGAACCATGCACCGTTTCCGCGCCCACAAAACCATACTGGCGACGGGCGGCTATGGCCGCGCCTATTTTTCGTCAACGTCCGCTCATACCTGCACCGGCGACGGCAACGCCATGGTGCTGCGGGCCGGCTTGCCGCTGCAGGACATGGAATTCGTGCAGTTCCACCCGACCGGCATCTATGGCGCAGGCTGTCTCATCACCGAGGGAGCCCGCGGCGAAGGCGGCTACCTCACCAATTCGGCGGGCGAGCGTTTCATGGAACGCTATGCGCCATCGGCCAAGGATCTCGCCTCGCGCGATGTGGTCTCGCGCGCCTGCACCATTGAAATCCGCGAAGGGCGCGGCGTGGGTGCTCTCAAGGATCATATTCATTTGCATCTGGAGCACCTCGATCCAGAAGTGTTGCACGAGCGGCTTCCCGGCATTTCGGAATCGGCCAGGATTTTTGCCGGCGTCGATGTTACTCGCGAGCCAATCCCGATCCTGCCGACCGTGCATTACAACATGGGCGGCATCCCCACGAACTATCATGGCGAAGCGCTGGCCGGCGATCCGGCGGATACCGAGAAGACCGTGTCTGGGCTTCTGGCGGTGGGGGAGGCGGCCTGTGTTTCCGTACACGGAGCAAATCGGCTCGGCTCCAATTCGCTGATTGACCTCGTGGTGTTCGGGCGAGCCGCCGGATTGAAATGTGCCGAGACGGTTAAGCCCAATACGTCACACGCCGATCTGCCGGCCAACGCTGGCGAAGCGTCGATTGCCCGGTTCGACCGTTACCGCCATGCGAATGGCACC
>JBKKDI010000313.1:0-4089 GCA_046708645.1 Aestuariivirga sp. | reverse complement strand
ACGATTCCCGCTTTCCCTCCGTTTGGCCATGGGTGGGCTTTACCGATCGCTGGTTCGTGGATTTGTGGAACGACGAAGTGATGTGGACGGCGGCGCGCAACACCGTGCTGGTCGCCTTCGCCGTCGTCGTATTGTCGGTGCCGATCGGCACCGCCGCCGCAATTATGATCAACAGCCTGCGCGGCCGCTCGCGCTCGTTCCTTTACGGCGTGATGATCGCACCCATTCTAACGCCGGGTGCTGTTATCGGCATTTCGACCCTGCTGTTCTGGAACACGTTCTCCGTGCCGGCGGGCCTTCATCTGTCCGCCCTGGGGCAAGTCTCCTTCGTAGCGGCCTATGTGATGCTGCTGGTGCTGGCCAGGTTGCAAAGCTTCGACGCGGGACTCGAGGAGGCCGCCCTCGATCTTGGCGCGTCCCACTGGCAAATGACAAGACGCATTCTGGTGCCCCACCTCTATCCGGCAATCGGCGCCGGCGCAGTCATTGCTTTCTTCCAGTCGGTTGAAAACTTCAACGTGACATTGTTCACGCGCGGCAATTCACAGACATTGACGGTCTATGTGGGATCGAAAGTCCGCTCGGGCATCACCCCCACGATCAATGCGCTGGCGCTGATCATGATCGTGCTCACGGTTGTTGGCGCTATTGCCTATGAGATATTCCGCCGCCGCGAGGCCGCCAGGGATGCGAAGGCTCAAGAAAAAGTGAAAATGATGGAAGCCCACGAGGCCTGATGGCGCCTATGCTCCGTCGCTTTTCTGGTAGGCCGCCCGCTCCAGCCAGCGCGGATTGATCTCAACTCCCCAGCCTGGCTCATCCGGAATGGTCACCATGCCGCCGCTCACCTTGTAGGGGTCATTGGCGAACAGGCCATTTTGCCACGGGTAGTAGTCGCTGCCCTCGATGGAAAACTCCAGATACTTGCCCGCATTGGGAATGGCGCCCAGCAAATGCATGGTGCACAGCGTCACCAGGGACCGGTTTGCGCTGTGCGGTGTGCACGGCAGGCCCGCGGCCGCGGCCATGCGGGCAACCCGCAGGGTGCGGCTGATGCCGCCCATATACATGACATCGGGCTGCACCACGTCGACCGCCCGCATGTCGATCATGTGTTTCCAGATGGACAGCTCGCAGTCCTGTTCCCCGCCCGTGACCTCGATGGCGAGGGCATCCGCCACCGCCTTTGTCTGGTCGAGATTCCAATAGGGGCATGGTTCCTCGAAGTGGCTGACGCCTTCCGCTTCCAGCATCCGGCCAACCTCGATGGCGCGCCGTGGCGAATAGCAGGAATTGGCGTCGACGAGTTTTGCCGCCTCCGGCAGTGCCTTGCACACCATCGGCACGATGGCTTCCGTTCGGCCCGGCCACTCGTCGAGGTCTCGGCCGCATTCGGCACCGATGCGGAACTTGAAGGCATCGAACCCACATTCGTCACGCAATTTCAGGAAGCGCCGCACTTCTTCCTCGGGCGTAATGTCGCGCTTCATCGATGAAGCATAGCACCTGAGTTTCCCGGGCTTGCCGCCCAGCAGCGTGACGACCGGCTTCTGCTCGAGCTTGCCGCGCAGATCCCAAAGTGCTGTGTCAAGCCCGGCTTGGGCGCGGCGCAAATATGAGCCCGGAAACTTGTGCTCACGCTCGCTGATCGTATCGATGACACCGTCGATATCGAGCGCGCCGGCGCCGATTGTCCAGGGCGCCACCTGCCGGTGCAGAATCTGGCAGGTGATGTCCGCGTTGTAGCTGGAAACCTGGCCCCAGCCACGATCATGGGTATCGGTTGTCACTCTGACGAAGCCCGTGAACCGGTCGGTGAAGGTTTCTATGCTGGCGATTTTCATCGGTTGTCCCAAATGAAACTCAAGGCACGGCAGAAGACTGCCGGTGCAACATCCCCTTAGCTGAATTGGTCCGCCATGGACAATGCGGCCGGGCAGCCGGGTTCAATCCGCTTGATTGCCGAAGCGGGACACGGGATACTCTATCTTGTTTATGTTTGGGGGAACGCAGATGACTCTTGGCTACGGCCTCATGGGCCTTATCGTCGCGATCGCGGGCTATCTGATCTATGCCTACAACGCCCTCGTTACCAACAAGAACCTCACCGCGGAGGGCTGGAGCGGCATCGACGTGCAGTTGCGCCGGAGAGCCGATCTTATTCCGAACCTGATTGAGACGGTGAAAGGCTACGCCGCCCACGAGGACAAGCTCTTCCGCGACATCGCCGAACTTCGCGCCAAGAGCATCGGCGGCGGCACCGTTGGCGAACAATCGGCCATAGGCCAGGCCATGAGCGCGGCACTCGGCCGGCTCTTCGCCGTGGCGGAAGCCTATCCCGAGCTCAAGGCCGACGCTAATTTCCGCGATCTCCAGGACAAGCTGGCCGCCGTCGAGGATGAAATCCAGATGGCGCGGCGCTATTATAATGGCGCTGTTCGCAATCTCAACACCATGATTGAATCCTTCCCCAGCAATTTCGTCGCCAATTTCTTCAAATTCGAAAAGGCCGAGTTCTTCGAAATCGGCGATGCCGCGGCGCGCGAAGTGCCAAAGGTCGATTTCAAGAAATAACCCGCCATGCGCCGCCTGCTGCTTGCTTTCGGTCTTTTGCTGAGCTTTGCCGTTCAGGCCGCCGCCGAAGAGCTCATCCAGAATTTCATCAGCGATGTGACGGTGAACGCCGATGCATCCTTGAGCGTGCGCGAAACCATCACCGTCAACTCGGAAGGCAACGACATCAGGCGCGGCATCCTCCGCGATTTTCCAACCACCTATTACGATCGCCGGGGCCAGCGCGTGCGGGTTGGATTCGATGTGCTGGAGGTCAAGCGCGATGGCCGGAGGGAACTCTATTCACTCGAATCGATGCCGAACGGCACGCGCATCAGGATCGGAGACCCCGAGGTTTATTTGAGCGACGGCTCCCATGTCTACGAAATCGCCTACCGCACAACGCGGCAGCTCGGCTTCTTCGAGGATTTCGACGAACTCTATTGGAATGTCACCGGCAATGGCTGGACCTTTTCCATCGAGCGGGCCGAAGCCATCATCCGCCTTCCGCCGGGAGCCCGCATCCAGAACCACGCCGAATATACCGGGCCTCAGGGCTCGACAACGAACGACTCGCGGGTCATCACCGCATCGGGCTCCGAATACCGCGCCGTGACGGCAAGGCGGCTCGAAACCTACGAAGGATTCACCGTGGCGGTGGCCTGGCAGAAGGGTATCGTAACCGCGCCTTCCGAGGGCGACCGCTTGTCGTGGTGGTTCCGGGACAACGCCGGCATCTTCGCGTTGATCGCCACGCTTGTTGGTTCCGGTGTCTTCTATCTTTATGCCTGGAACAGGGCCGGGCGCGATCCGCCCAGGGGTGTTATTATTCCACTTTTCGCGCCGCCCGAGAACATCGCACCCGCCGCGGCACGCTTCATCTGGAAACAAGGCTTCGATGACCGCGCCTTTGCCGCGGCACTCGTGGGCCTGGCAGTCAAGGGCCGGGTGAAAATTATCGATGACGGCAGCGAATATGCAGTCGAGAAAATGTCAGGCGATTCTCAAGCCCTGACCGCCGGCGAGCGTAGGCTTCTTGCCTCATTGCCGGAAGGCAAGACGGAGTTGAAACAGGCAAACCACGCAAAGCTGCGCGCCATGCGTGACGTGCTCGCTAAGGCTCTCAAGGATGAATACGAGGGCACGGTGTTTCTGCGCAATGTCGGCTGGTTCTGGATGGGAGCCGTGATTTCCGTGGCCGGGCTCGCCATTTCAGCACTGCTGCTGCCCTTTGAGGAGGGATTGACAGCATTGTTCGCGGTCGGCTGGTCGGCGATCTGGTGGGGCGTGATTCTGGCAGTAGCGTGGGGAGCTTTCAGCGGCGCCTGGCGGGCCCGCGGGCTCCTCAAGAAACTGGGATCGCTCATGGCCATGCTGTTCCTTATTCCCTTCATGGCGGGTGGCGTCGCTGTCCCAGCGACGTTGCTGTGCGCCGAAGGCTCCACCGGGCTGTACCTGGTGTTGGGTGCCGCCGTCATTCTCGGCCTGATGAACATGCTGTTCTTTCACCTGTTGCGGGCGCCCACGGTTCCAGGA